>CANPDB010000004.1 GCA_947572725.1 uncultured Clostridium sp.
TTAATAGATACACCAGGGCATGTAGACTTCAATTATGAAGTATCAAGAAGTTTAGCAGCATGTGATGGTGCTATATTAGTAGTTGACTCAAGCCAAGGAGTAGAAGCTCAAACTTTGGCAAATGTATATTTAGCAATAGACAACAATTTAGAGATATTACCAGTATTAAATAAAATAGACTTACCAAATGCAAGAGCAGAAGAAGTAAAAAATGAAATAGAAGATATTATTGGAATACCAGCAGAAGACGCACCTTGCATATCTGCAAAATCAGGTTTAAATGTAGAACAAGTATTAGAAAGAATTGTAACAGATTTACCTGCACCAAGTGGTGACGAAAATGAAAAAGCAAAATGTCTAATATTTGATTCTTATTATGATAATTATAAAGGAGCATTAGCATATGTACGAGTTGTAGATGGAACTGTAAAAGTAGGAGACGAAATAAAGTTAATGGCAACTAACAAAAGCTTTACTGTTGTAGAAGTTGGATATTTTATACCAGGATCATATATGCCTACAAATGAAATAAAAGCAGGAGAAGTAGGATATATAGCAGCAAGTATAAAAAGTTTATCAGATATACATGTTGGAGACACAATTACATTAAAAAATAAACCAGCAGAAGAACCATTAAAAGGTTATAAAAAAGTAACTCCTATGGTATATTGTGGATTATATCCAATAGATGGAAGCCAATATGAAGATTTAAAAGAAGCTTTAGAAAAGCTAAAATTAAATGATGCAGCATTAGAATATGAACAAGAAAGTTCAGCAGCTTTAGGTTTTGGATTTAGATGTGGATTTTTAGGACTACTTCATTTAGAAATTATAGAAGAAAGATTAGATAGAGAATTTGACTTAGGACTAATTACAACAGCACCATCTGTTATTTATAAAGTATATAAAACAGATAGTGAAATGATAGAATTATATAATCCAGAAGATTTACCAAAGCCACAAGAAATATCATATATAGAAGAGCCATTTGTGACAACAAACATTTTAACACCAAAAGAATATGTTGGAAACATAATGGAACTATGTCAAAGAAGACGTGGAATTTATATTGATATGAAATATTTAGACGAAAACAGAGTAACTCTAATATATGAAATGCCATTAAATGAAATTATATATGACTTTTTTGACAATCTAAAATCAAAAACAAAAGGATATGCATCTTTAGATTATGAATTTAAAGATTACAGAAAATCAGAGTTAGTAAAATTAGACATTTATATAAATGGAGAGATTGTAGATGCTTTAAGTTTTATTGTACACAAAGATGGAGCATATGATAGAGGCAAGAAAATGGTAGAAAAATTAAAAACAGTAATACCAAGAAAGCTATTCAAAATACCAATTCAAGCAGCAATTGGAGGACAAATTATAGCAAGAGAAACAATATCAGCAATGAGAAAAGATGTATTAGCAAAATGTTATGGAGGAGATATAACAAGAAAGAAAAAATTATTAGAAAAACAAAAAAGAGGAAAGAAAAAAATGCGTGAAATTGGAAATGTAGAAATACCACAAGAAGCATTTTTATCTGTATTAAAACTAGATGAAGAATAGAGTTTATTATTTAAAGTGCAAGTAATGAACATTTATTGCTTTACTATAGTACTAACTAGAAAGGATATGAAATGAAAAAAGATTATAATAAACAATCAAATAATAAAGGAATAAAAAAACAAGAATATAAAAATAATAAAGAACAGCTATTTGATGACCAAGTTGAAGGAAGAAACTCTGTTTTAGAATTACTAGAAAGTGGAAAAGACATTAACAAAATATTTATAACAAGGGGAGAAAAACATGGTTCTATCAATAAAATTATTGCAATAGCAAAAGAAAGAAAAGTTATGCTAGTTGAAAAAGATAGAAGACAGATGGAGCAAATGGCACAAACAGAAAACTATCAAGGAGTAATTGCAGTAGTTCCACCATTTGAATATTGCGAAATTGAAGATATCTTAGAAGAAGCAAGTAAGAAACAAGAAGAACCATTTATATTAATACTAGATGGGATAGAAGACCCTCATAATTTAGGTTCAATTATAAGAACAGCAGAAACAGCAGGAATTCATGGAGTTATTATTCCAAAAAGAAGAGCAGCATCTGTTAATAGTACAGTAAATAAAGTATCTTGTGGAGCAGTAGAACATATGAAAATTGCAAGAGTAACTAATATATCGGATGCAATTCAAAAACTAAAAGAAGCTGGACTTTGGATATGTGGAACAGATGTTAATACAGATAAATATTATTATAATCAAGATTTAACTGGTGCGATTGGAATTGTAATAGGAAATGAAGGAAGCGGAATGAGTGAAAAAGTTAAAAAGAATTGTGACTTTTTAGTAAAAATTCCAATGAAAGGAAAAGTAGAATCTCTAAATGCTTCTGTTTCAACAGGAATTATTGTATACGAAGCGGTAAAACAAAAAATAAATGCAGAAAATAGGGGGAATAAAATATGATGCCTAGAAAGAAAAGAATAACTATATTAATAAGTTCTATAGTACTAGTTATATTAATAATTTCATTAACGTTTGTAGTAGTATATAATAATACAGATATGTTTAAATCTGATAAAACTTTATTAATAAAATATATTATGAAAAATACAGAGAACATAGAAAATGTAGTTGGAGCGTTAGAAAATAACCAATATAAAGAGAAATTAAATGAAAATAAATATACAAATAACACAATAATAAAAATAAATCATATTGAAAATATTGGAACCAGTTTAGAAAATACAAACAGTACAATTAATCAATTGTACTTATCATTAGAAGGAAAAGTAGACAAAAACAGTAATTACAATTATCAAGATATTAAAATCTTAAATAATGACAAAGAACCTCAAATGTCTATTGAGTACATAAAAAATAATAATACATATGGTGTTAGATTTTCAGATTTGTTTAATCAATACATATTAGTAGATAATAAGAATTTAAAAGAGTTATATGAAAATTCAGGTAAAGAACAAGAAGTTTTAACAAATATACCAGATTCAATTGATTTAGAAAATAATATATTTGATAAGTTATCATTCACAAAAGAAGAAAAAGACATAATAGAGGAAAAATATAGAAATATTTTAGAAAAAGAGTTTGAAAATCAAAATATTACAAAGCAGAAAAATCAGATTATTACAGTCAATGAACAAAAATTAGTTACTAATGCTTATACAATAAAATTAACAAAAGAAAAATTAAATAATATATTTTTAAAAATATTAGAAGAAGTAAAACAAGATGAAGTGATTTTATCTAAGTTTGAAGATATAGGCAATATATTAAATAGTTATTATGCAATTATAGGAGAAAGTAATCAAACAAATTTAAAAGATAAGTTTATAGAAGATATTGAGAAAAAAATAGATGAAATTAATAGAACAAATATAGGGCAAGATGAAACAAGTATAATTGTATATGAAAACAATAGAAGTACAGTAAGAACAACAATTAAATATACTGATTATGAAGTTAATATAGATTCAATTGGTTCACAAGGAAATTTATATACACAATTTAAAATAGAAAAATTTAAGCAAAAACAGACAAATACTATTACATTAGTGGAACAGAATAATAACTTAAACATAGATATTGAACAAAATAATGAGGATAAGGTAAAGAAAATCAATTTTGCTAGAGAGACTCAAATGAATGAAAATGATAACTTTCAAAAGATTGAAATGAAGTATGAAGATGGAACAGATAAAATAGAAGCAAATATTGAACAAAATGTAAAATTAGTAAACGAACTAAGTAATCTACCTAAAATTCAAGAAAATAATAGTGTAAAATTAAATGATTTAGATAAAGAAAGATTACAACCATTAATGCAAAGAATAAAGACAAGTCTTAATGAAAAAATAAATGAAAAATTTACTAGTAAAGGTATGGAAGATTTTAATAAAATATTAAATGTATTAGGTATAAGAAAAGAAGGACAAACAATTGAATCAACTGGAATTACAGAAACTGAAAGAAATAGATATAATTCACAATTCGAGATGTTACAAGGAAATGAAATAACATCAGAAAATATTATTAGAGCAATAGATGCAACTAGAAATAATATTAATGGTATAGAAATAGTGTCTAATACAAAATTAAAAATAAAGATAGATAGAAACAATAGTAACGAAGAAGTTACAAGTCAGTTAGTTGGTTTTATAGAACAAGATAAAGGAAGAAAATATAATGTAGGAGTTGAATATAATCAAAATGGATTAGTACAATATATTGTTTTAGAGATAGTTACAGTTCAGAATTAAAGTTTTACATAAATTGTAATGTATAATGAAAAAAAAGAAGTTGAACAAATGTTGGTTTATTCAACTTTTCTTTTTTCATTAGAAGGACTAGATGGATTACATATTTTTTCATATTCTTTACACTTTATTTTATAATCCATTTGCATACACAAATATTTATAATAACTATATGCTTGTTCATATTGCATAACAGGGTTGAACATAGGGTCTTTATATATTTCATTCATGTCCATAGACATTCCCATAGGTGACATGCCATAATCCATAAAAGGTGGTGGATATCCATTTATTTCTTTTTCCATAGCTTCTCATCTCCTTTTACCAATATATGATTTAGAAATGTTTAATATGCTTATAATTATTTTAAAATTAATATATAAATTCCTTTGTGATATTGACGGAACTAATTAAGAATTATAAACTTAGAAATTATAAGTCAAAATTGAAAAAGGGTAGAAAGTTCATAAAAAGATATGTATAAGTGCTAGCAAGAAGCCCTTGTAATATTTTGCCATAAATGTAAGGTTTAATAGATAAATCTGTTTTAGAAGTTATACTTAATACTTGTAGTAAAATAGAGATTCCACCAAATCCAAGTAGAAAGGCTGTTAGAATAATATTAACTGATATTTTTTTAAAAGCAATATTAGAAATACTATTAATACCATTTGTAATTTCTAAAAAGCCTGTTAATAAAGGTTGGATAAAGCTAGTATCCATATTTATTGCATTAAAAATAGGAGTACATAATATTTCAACAATATTAAGCAAACCACTTGATTTTAAAATAGAGATAATGCTTGAAAATATGACAACAAATCCACCAATTAACAAAATAGTAGAAATACTACTATTAATACTTTCTGCTAAAACTTCACCTAAATTAGAAAAATTGACAGACTGTTTTGTTGAACTATTAAATTCAGTTGAATTAAAAACTTTATTAGAAGTTTTACTTTTCCAAAAACGAAAGATAATTCCAACTGAAATACATGCCAAAAGATGTGTTACAAAAAGGAGAATTCCTATTGTTGTATTTCTAAACATTAAAATACCAACAGTACCAATAATAAATAAAGGACCAGAATTATTTGTAAAACTTAAAAGTCTTTCACATTCTTCTTTTGTACAAATATTTTTTTCTCTAAAATTAACAGCAATTTTAGCTCCAACAGGGTATCCGCTTATAATTCCCATCAAAAAAGCAAAAGCTCCTTCACCACGAACATTGAATAAAGGCTTCATATATCTATTTAATAAAATTCCTAAATAAGAAACAATATTTGTATGCATTAATAATTCTGTTGCAACAAAAAAAGGAAAAAGAGAAGGAACAACAGAAGTAGCCCAAAGCGAAAGTCCAGACTTTACTGCAGGTAAATTATTCTTTGAAAATAGTAGAAGACACGATGTGAAAAGTAAGAATAATAATGAAAGAAAATTTCGTTTTAATTTTACTACATAAAAATTATGTTTTAAAACCATCTTGGCACCTCATCTCTTTTTTATAAAAATATATGAAAAAAAATAGATAATATGTATTGATTTTTTTACATGTAAGTAGTATAATCTATTCATGTTTATTTCTAATATACAACTTTAGGTATGACACAAGCATTTCATTCTAATTTTTCATAACAAAAAAATCATATCATTTAGTAAGGAGGTGAGACCTATGGAGATAACTTTAGTAGATATATTACAAGAGATAAAGAGTTTGAGAATGGAAATGAATCAAAGATTTAAAAAACAAGAAGAAAGATTTGATAAAAAAATGGATCAAAGATTCAAAGAGCAAGATGAAAAAATAGAAGCAAGATTCAAAGAGCAAGATGAAAAAATAGAAGCAAGATTCAAAGAACAAGATGAAAGAATAGACAAAAAAATGGATCAAAGATTCAAAGAACAAGATGAAAGAATAGGCAAAAAAATGGATCAAAGATTCAAAGAACAAGATGAAATGATTGATCAAAAATTTGAAGAACAGAAGAAGAAAATAAAAGAGGAAATTAATCAAAGATTTGAAGAAGAAGATAAAATAATTATTCAAACTAAACAAATGCTTATGCAACACATTAAAGAACAAATTGAAATTTCAACGAAAGAAGTTGCAGAAGAATTAAGAGGAATAGTGGCATACTTCGAAAAAAAGGAAAGAAAACAATTAAAGAAAAATAAACAATTTGAAGAAGAAATGGAAAACAACAAAGTATCACACAAAGCCTATGATGCTAGGTTATACAAAATAGAGCTTAGTCAATCAAATTTAGAAACTAGAGTTTTAGAATTAAATAACAGTTAATAGAAATGCTATGAGATATATAATAAAAAGAGTTTAACTACTATTTTACTATATACCACATAGCATTTAATTTTTGCTTGTATTTTTCTAAAAAAAATGATATAGTAAAATAGAATTTTTACGATAAAATAATGAATTTATATAAAAACATAGAATACAAATAAAATAGAAGATGTGCAAAAAGGAAGTGAAGAATTGGATTTTAAAAAAACAATTATGAATTCAGGTCTAGAAATTAAAAAAGAAAACATTATATTAAATGAATTAATGAATAAATATACAACATTTAAAATAGGCGGACCAGCAGAATGTTTAATAAAAATAAATAACATAAATGAGTTAAAAGAAGTTTTAAAATTTGCAGAAAAGAATAAAATAAACATCACTATTATTGGAAATGGAAGTAATTTATTAGTAACAGATAAAGGAATAAAAGGAATAGTTTTATTAAATAGATTAGAAGATATACAAATAAAAGATAATGAAAATAATATAGAACTTACAGTAAAATCAGGAACTAAAATGAGTATTATAGCAAGGAAATGTTTAGAACAAAATATAACAGGATTTGAGGAATTATCAGGTATACCAGGAACAATTGGTGGAGCTGTTATTATGAATGCAGGTGCACATGGTAAAGAGATGAAAAATATTGTAAAAACAGTTAAGTGCATAGATTATCAAGGTAATGAATACGAATTTTCAAATGGAGAACTAAAATTTGAATATAGAAATAGTAAACTAAAACACAAAAAATACATTATAACAGAAGTGAATCTGATTTTAAATAAAGGAAATGAAACTGAAATAAAGAACAAAATGGGTGAATACAAAAAATACAGAAAAGAAAAGCAACCAATAGAATATCCAAGTGCAGGTAGCACCTTTAAAAGAGGAGAAGACTACATTACAGCAAAATTAATTGATGAAGCTGGGCTAAAAGGATATAAGATAGGTGGAGCAGAAATATCAAAAAAACATAGTGGGTTTATTATTAACACAGGAAATGCTACAGCTAATGATGTTTTAGAACTAGTACAATATGTAAAAAAGGAAATTAATTTAAAATTCAATAAAAATATAGAATTAGAAATAGAAATAATAGGTGAAAAATAAGGAAGGAAGAAAAATAAATGAAAGGTTTTTTTCAGTGGTTTAAAGCAAGTAGTAAGATGAAACGATGGATGTTTCTAATATTAGTAGGAATCATACTTATATGTTATGCATTAGCAGAAATATTAGTTACTAAGGAAATTTCTATTGAAGAAGTTGCAGAAATAGCAATTATATTTATAATAGGTTTTATTTCTATTGTTTTAGGGCTAATATTCTTAAATAAAAGAACATTAGAAATATTTGTTGAAGCTACTGATGAAAGAATGAAAAATAAGGACAAAGTAAATATTAATTCTTTAATTTTTAATAAAACAGTTTATGACAAAGGTCCAAACATAGTAGTAATAGGTGGAGGAAGCGGATTAAATACTGTATTAACAGGATTGAAAAATTATACAAGTAATTTAACAGCAATTGTAACAGTTTCAGACTATGGAGAAGAAATAACAAAATCAAGAAAAGAATTAGATGTACTACCATTAAATGATGTAAGAGATAGTTTAGTATCTTTAGCTACAAAAGATGGGACATTAGACAAGTTATTTAATTATAAATTTGAAAAAGGAATATTAGAAGGAATTAACTTTTCAGACATTTATTTTTCGGCAATGAAAGAAATTAATGGTAATTTTGAAGATTCAATAGTTAAAAGTAATGAAATTTTAAATATAATAGGAAAAGTTATACCATCAACATTAGATGAAATGAAAATTGTAGCAGAACTTGCTAATGGATATATGGTTGAAGATAGATCAAGAATACCAGAAGTAGTATATGATAGAGTAACTAAAATTAATAGAATTTTATTACGCCCATCTAATTGTAGACCTGCACCAGGAGTTATGGAAGCTATACAAAATGCAGATTGTATAATAATAGGACCAGGTAGTTTATATACAAATGTAATACCAAATTTATTAGTAAATGGTATAGCAAAAGCAATTAAGGAAAGTTCAGCAATCAAAGTATATATTAGTAACATTATGACAGAACCAGGTCAAACAGATAATTACACGCTTTCAGACCATATAAATGCAATTGTTGAACATGTTGGACAAGGTCTTATAGATTATTGTATTTATGATACATGCGATATTGCTCCAGAGGTTATAAGAAAATATAATTTAAAAGGACAAGAAATAGTTGAGCAAGATGCGTATAAAGTTAGAGGAATTAAACTTCTAAGAAAAAATGCATCAATAATAAAAGGCGAATATATACGATATGATGCTAATTTACTTGCATCATATATTATTGAATTAATATGTGATGATTTAAAATATAAAGATAAAGAAAAAGATCCTCAATATATAATGTTAAATACGAAATTAAAAGAAGAAAAAAGAATTAGCAAAATTAAAAAAAGAATGGAGAAAAAAGAAAAGAAACACAGAAAAAGAGGAGAGCCAACTAAGCCTAAAAGGCTAAAAAGTAAAAGTAAATTTAGTCATAAATATAGTGATAGAATAGAATCTATTAAAGAGGCAGATGCAAAAGTTAGAATGAAAATGGAAGAAGAAGCAATAAAGGCTAAAGTGAAAATGGAACAAGAAGAGCGAAAAGCTAGAGAAAAAGCGGAAAAAGAGGAAGCTAAAAAAGAGAAAGAAGAGGCAAAAAAGGCAAAAAAAGAAGCAAAGACCAAGACAACTACAAGGACAAGAAGAACTAAAAAAGATACTGAAACTGGAACAGAAGAAAAAGCAACAAAACCAAAAAGTGCTAGGGGAAGGAAAAAGGCACAATAATAGTCACAGTTTAAACTTAAAATTGTATACTCGCTCCCAGATGAGAGTATTTATATATTTTTTTCGTTATCCCCATTCTAAAAATCCTAACAAAAGTTCATAGAACTTTTGAGGATTTTTGAACGGTCCCCACAATTCACTACAAAATATATAAATACTATCATCTTCGCGCTATTTAAGATTATTTAGTTTGAAAGGCAACTAATAATAAAAATAATAATAAATCGGAGGAATTATGAAAGTTACAAAGGAGAAATTAAATTTAGAAGAAGGACTAAAAAAAGAATGGTTAATAACAAATGGAATAGGTGGCTTTAGTTCGTCTACTGTAATTGGAGCAAATACTAGAAAATATCATGGGTTATTAATTGCACCACTAACACCACCAGCAAGAAGATTTCTTGTGTTTTCAAAAATAGATGAAAGTATAGAAATAAGAAACAAGAAATATGATTTATATACAAATATGTGCAAGAATTATATTTCACATGGATACAAATATCAAGAAGAATTTAGAAAAGAATATGTACCAATTTTTAAATATAAAGCTGGAGGAGCAGAAATTACTAAAGTGATTTGTATGGAATATGGGAAAAATACAGTAGGAATTTATTATAAAATAAAAACAGGAGCAAGCAAAGCTAAACTAACTTTAGCACCTATTATAAATTTTAGAGATTTCCATACAGTAAGTACAGACCATTTTTTTGATTTAAAACAATATCAAAATAATAATAAAATTAAATTAGTTGTAGATGGGAATTCTCAAACACCAATTTATATGCACTTATCAGAAGGTAATTATGTACAACACGAAAATGATACATTTAAAGATATGTTTTATATAGAAGAAGAAAAAAGAGGATTTTATCCAGAAGAAAATCACTGTGTGCCAGGTATATACGAAATAGAAATACCAGCAAAACAAGAAAAAGAAATATCTTTTGTGTGTTCTTTAGAAGAAAATATAGAAGAAATTGATGTTAAAAAACTAATAAATAAAGAAATTATACGACTTGGTGAAATATTTAATGAATCTTTATTAATAAATAATAAAAAAAGTAAGAAAACCAAAAAAGAACTAGAGGATGATGAATTAAAGAAACAACTTCTAATAGCAACAGATAATTTTATAGCTTATAGACCTAATTTCAGTTTACATACTTTAATGGCAGGATATCCATGGTTTTTAGACTGGGGAAGAGATAGTCTAATCTCATTTGAAGGTTTGTTATTAATTACAAAAAGATTTGATATAGCAAGGGAAGTGTTACTAACAATGACACGAGACATTAAATTTGGATTAGTTCCAAATGGTTATTCTGGATATGACAATAGGCCATTATATAATAGTGCAGATGCATCATTGCTTTTATTTGAAGCAATTCAAAAATATCTTGAATATACAAAAGATGAAAAATTTGTAAAAGAAAAATTATATCAAAAAATGAAAGATATTATAGAGAACTATTGCAATGGAATTGATGTAGATAATAACAACATATATTTAGATACAGATGGATTAATTGTATCTGGAACAGATAACACACAAAACACATGGATGGATGCAAAATGTAATGGGGTAGCAATTACACCTAGAAATGGAAAGGCAGTAGAGATGAATGCTATGTGGTTTAATGCAAATAAAATTATGGAGGACTTAACTAAAAAGTTAGGTGATAAATCAGAAGCTAAGAAATATAAAGAGTTAGCAGAGAATTGTAAAAAAGAATTTAATGAAAAGTTTTATAATAAAGATAAAAAATGCTTATATGATGTATTAGGAGATACAAAAATACGACCAAATCAATTATTTGCATTAAGTTTGACATATCCTATAATCGATATGGATACAGAAAAGGCTGATAATATAATTAAAACAGTTGAGAAAAAATTGTTAAATGCATATGGACTAAAAACTTTAGCAAAAGATGAAGAAGGTTATGTGGAAGTGTATGAAGGAGATAGTTTTAAAAGAGATTCAAGTTATCATCAAGGAATTACTTGGCCTTGGCTACTAGGACTTTATTATAATACACTTAAAAATAAACTGAAAGCTACAAAAGATAAAACAAGTAAACAACAATTACAAGAAAAGATAGATAAGTTTTCAGAAAAAACAAGAAAGACATTTAAAAAAGAAATGCAAGAAATTGGTTGTTTAGGAAGTATTGCTGAAATTTATGATTCTGCAAAGCCACAATTGCCAAAAGGTGCTCTTGCTCAGGCTTGGAGTGTGGCAGAGGTTTTTAGAATTATATTGAAAAAGTAAACTTATTATAAATCTATAATCTAGGAGAAAAAAATGCAAACAATTGAAAATTTAGAAAAAGAACTAAAAAATGGTGATTTACAAAATTTATATCTGCTTTATGGAGAAGAATTATTTTTACTTGAAATGTCATTAAAAAAAATAAAAGACTTATTTGGAGAATGTATTAAAGGAATTAATTTTATAACAATAGATGATACAAATGTAAATGAAATAATTTCAGATATAGAAACACCAGCATTTGGTTATGAAAAAAAGTTAATAATTGCAAGAAATACTGGACTCTTCAAAAAAGAAGGAAAAAGGAAAAATGCAGAATTAGTTAATATAAGAGAAAAATTAGTTCAATATATAAATGAAAATGTAGATGTAATTAAACAAAGTGTTGTAATTGTATTTGTGGAAGAAGAAGCGGATACAAAACAAGAATTATACAAAACCATTGAAAAATTAGGCAATGTATGTGAGTTTAAATTTCAAAAGCCAATTCAAATTATAAAAAGACTTAAAGCAATATGTAATGGTTATAAAGTCCAAATAGAAGAAAACACAATACAATATCTAATTGAATGTTCGCGGGACAAATATGCAAGAATTAATTAATGAAATTAGAAAATTAATCGAGTATGTAGGAGAAAATGGAACAATTCAAAAACAAGATATTGATAAGTTAGCTACAAAGAAAATAGAAAGTATAATTTTTGACTTAACAGATAACTTAGGAAAAAAAGATACTTCAAAAGCATTAGAAGTATTGCATAATCTAATTTACAGCAAAGAACCATTACAAAAAATATTAATAACATTATATAATCATTTTAAAAAAATATATTTTACAAAATTAGCTATAAAATATAATAAAGATATAGCAACTAGTATAAACTTAAAAGCAAACCAATCATTTTTGGTTAATAAATATAAAATGCAAGCAAAGTATTTTACTGAAGCAGAATTAAAAAATATTTTACAAGAAATAAGGGATTTAGATTTTAATTATAAAAATGGTTTAATTGATTTACAAGTAGGGTTAGAAAGTATTTTGTGTACTTATTGTTAATCATTAAAATATATTGCAATTGCTTAAAATTTAATTATTATAATTTATATATATAATTTCAATAGCGCGAAGATGATAGTATTTATATATTTTGAAGTGAGCTTGTGGGGACCGTTCAAAAATTCTAAAAAGTTCTATGAACTTTTGTTAGAATTTTTAGAATGGGGATAACGAAAAAATATATAAATACTCTCATCTGGGAGCGAGTAGATTATAAACTAAAAATTATAATAATTAAATTTTAAGCAATTGCAAATTTTAAATGTATAATAAAGCCATTTATTGATAAAACTACTATAAAGTAATTTTATTAATAGGTGGTTTTTATGCTAGAAAATAAAAAAAGAATCATAATTGCAATAAGTTTATTAAT
The DNA here is from genome assembly GCA_947572725.1 of uncultured Clostridium sp. Classification (GTDB taxonomy): domain Bacteria; phylum Bacillota; class Clostridia; order TANB77; family CAG-508; genus CAG-269. The sequence goes on from CANPDB010000004.1 coordinate 13,166, forward strand.
ACTTACAGCAATTTCAATATTTTTTGCATTATCTAAAGAAAAATCTGTAGAAACTTTATCCAAATATGGATCAAGAGGAAGTGAAGTAACACAAATACAAACAAAATTAAAAAGATGGGGATATTATAATGGAAATATTGATGGAATTTATGGAACACAAACAGTTAATGCTGTAAAATATTTTCAAAGAAAAAATGGATTAACAGCAGATGGAATTGCAGGACCAGCTACTTTAAAAGCAATGGGGATTTATTCTTCAAGTTCGTCTTCTAGTTCAAGTTCTAGCAATTCAAATAATGTTAACTTGTTAGCAAGACTGATTTATGGAGAATCAAGAGGAGAGTCTTATACAGGGCAAGTAGCAGTTGGAGCTGTTGTTCTAAATAGAGTAAAAAGCAGTTCTTTTCCAAATACAATATCAGGTGTCATATATCAGTCAGGTGCATTTGATGCAGTTTCAGATGGACAGATTAATTTAAGTCCAAATAGTACAGCTAAAAAGGCTGCTCAAGATGCTTTAAATGGTTGGGATCCAAGTTATGGTGCCATTTATTATTTTAACCCTGCAACAGCAACTAATAAATGGATTTGGTCAAGACCTATGACAGTAACAATTGGAAAACATAGATTTTGTAAATAAAGTAGCAATTATCGCTACTTTATTTTTCTTGCCATTGACAAAAACAAGATAAATTGATAATATGTAGTTAAATTTTAGAAGTGGAGGAAAAAATGAGATTATATCCAGATGCACACTTTAACAAAGTAGAAGAAATAACAATAGAATTCCTACAAAAAAACGAAATAAAAGCACTAATATTGGATATAGACAACACACTAATTGACTATAAACAACACTTATCTGAAAATGTTATAAACTGGGCAAAAGTAATAAAAAGCAAAGGAATAAAATTATATATATTATCAAACACAAACAATAAAGAAAAAGTAGAAAAAGTATCAAAAAAATTAGATATACCATATTTTAATTTAGCGCAAAAGCCTCTAAAAAAAGGCTTTTTAAAGACACAAAAAGCACTAAACGAAAAGCCAGAAAATATTGGTGTAATAGGAGACCAAATTTTCACAGACATTATAGGTGGAAATCGTTGTAATATGTTTACAATATTAGTTGAACCAATAGATATAAAAGATTACTGGTATACAGCGTGGAAAAGACCAATAGAAAATAAAATTAAAACAAGTTACAAAAAGAAAAATGAAATTAAAAATTAGAAACAAAGGAGAAAGAAAATGTATTTAAATGATGTACATATTGTGTATTATGTAGTAGCAGCAATTATAGGACTATTTGTAGGGCAAATTGTAGATTGGGCAAATAAAAGATTACCAGAATATAAAAGTGTAATATCAAAAGATATTATCACAGAATACAAAATGAAATTTAAACCAAATTATATATTAATGGTTTTAACTTCAGTAATATATATTACATTAATTTATGTATATGGAATTCAAGAAACAATAGTTGGAAACTTAGATTTAATCAAATTTATGATTTTAACTCCAATGTTACTATCAGTATTTGTAATTGACTACAAATTGCAAATAATACCAAATAGATTAAATCTTACAATTTTCGAAGTAGGACTAATATTTGCATTTTTATATGGATTATCAAATGTAGCAATAACAATAAATATGTTACTTGGAATGCTAGCAGGAGGAGGAATCTTTTTGCTTATTACTTTAGCAGGAGGAATCTTCTATGGCAAGGAAGCAATGGGCTTTGGAGATGTAAAACTAATGGGAGCTTTGGGAATGTATTTTGGATTTTCAAATATTATAATCATCACATTAGTATCATTTTTAATAGGAGCAATTCTTAGTATTGTATTATTGGTAAGTAAAATCAAAAAATCAAATGAATACATACCATTTGGACCATTTATTGTAATAGCAACATTCATTAGCATATATGTGCCATTTGAACAAATAAAAACATTATTAATGCAAATTTTTACATTAGGAATGTATAAAGGGTAAAATAAAATAAGGGGATGATTTATATGAATCCTAAATTACAATGGCTAAGAAATAAAATGTCAAGTTTAGACTTACAAGGTCTAATTATATCAAATCCGGTAAATATAAAATATTTAACAAATATAAATGCAGAAGGAATATTATTATTAACGAGAAAAGAAAATGTTTTTATTACAGATGGAAGATATATTGAACATGTACATAGTATATTAACTTTGTTTGATGAAATTATAGTATATGACACACATGATGTTTCAACAGATGATTACGAAAACTTTTTTATGTTCTGTGAAAATGTAGGATTTGAAGAAAACTATGTTACATATGCGAAATATAAAGAATACATTAGAAAATATAAAATTAATAATTTAGTTGAGACAGAGGATATTATAGAAAAACAAAGAATGATAAAAGACGAAGAAGAAATTAGCAATATACAAAAAGCTTGTGAAATAACAGATAGTTGTTTTTCATATTTGCTAATGTATATAAAACCAGGAATGACAGAAAAACAAATTGCAAGAGAAATAGAAGAATACTACAACCAGAGAACAGATGGAATATCATTTGAACCAATTGTAGCATCAGGAGAAAACTCAGCAAAGCCTCACGCAGTTCCTACAGAAAGAAAAATTCAGGAACAAGATATTATTACAATTGATATGGGATGTAAAGTAAATGGATATTGTTCTGATATGACAAGAACGATATTTGTAGGAAGTGTACCAGATGAAATGAAAAAAGTTTATGAACTAGTATTAAAAAATCAAGTTCAAACTCATAAAGAACTAAAAGCAGGAGCAAATACAAGACTACTTACTAAAATGGTAGAAAATGATTTTAAACTAAATGGATATGATTTAATTCACAGTTTAGGTCATGGAGTAGGAATGGAAATACACGAATCACCATATATTAATAGTAAAACAGATGTCTTTCTAAGAGAAAATATGATTGTAACAAATGAGCCAGGAATCTATATTCCGGGAAAATTTGGAGTTAGAATTGAAGATACAGTTCAAATCTCAAAATTTGGATGTATAAATTTAACAAAGTCTGGGAAAGATTATATTATAATATAGAAAAGGTTGATTTTTCCAAATAGTTGTAGTAAAATATATGAAGTTAAAAATATAATAAATTTTATATATAATTAAAATTTAAAAAGAATTAATTTTAGTAATTGGAAGGAGAAATTATTATGGCATCAGTATACTCAGCAGGAGATTTTAGAAATGGAACAACTTTTGAAATGGAAGGAAATGTATATAGAATAGTAGAATTCCAACATGTAAAACCTGGGAAAGGTTCAGCATTTGTAAGAACAAAATTAAAAAATGTTATTACAGGAGCTACATTAGAAAAAACATTTAATCCATCAGACAAATATCCAGCAGCAGAAATAGATAAAAAAGTAATGCAATATTTGTATGAAGATGGAGGACTATACTACTTTATGGATAACGAAACATATGATCAAATTCCATTAAATGAGGAACAATTAGGAGACTGTTTAAAATACTTAAAAGAAAATATGGAAGTTACAATACTTTCATTTAAAGGAAACATATTTGCAGTAGAGCCACCAACATTTGTGGAATTAGAAGTTACATATACTGAACCAGGATTTAGTGGAAACACAACAACAACATCAGGAAAGCCAGCAAAACTAGAAACAGGTTTAGAAATACAAGTTCCTTTATTTGTCAACATTGGAGATATACTAAAAATAGATACTAGAACATGTGAATATATGGAAAGAATGTAAGAAAGGTGATTAACAAAATGGGTTTATTAAAAAACGAATATAAAAGTTTTTTAGATGACATAGAAAAAAATATAAAAAACAAAGAAGACTTAGACTATATAAAAGAAAGATTTGTATCTTTTATGGATATTGTTTTAAACGAAATGGATCGTATTATGGAATACAAAGAAGAAAAAATGGAACAATTAGAAAATACACAAAAACAATTAGGAGAAAGAATGTCTAAAATGCAACAAATAATTGATAATATTGAAAAAGACATTTATGCAGAAGATGGATTTGATTTTGAAATTGTATGTCCATATTGTAATTATGAATTTGTTATAGACCTTGAAGAAAATAAAACAGAAATAGAATGTCCGGAATGTAATAATATGATAGAATTAGACTGGACAGGTGATTTAGAAGAAGAGCAAGAACATTGCCAAGGTAGTTGTCATAGTTGTAGTGGATGCGGAAATGATGAGCAAAATATAGAAGAAAATGAAGAACAGTACTATGATGACGAGAATAATGAAGATACAGAGTTTATTAATAATGATGAAGATATGTAATATATAAGTATAGAGATTTTTTAATGATTTCTATACTCTTTTTTATTTAATATTTGCCTATAGCCAAATTATATTAAATGTGCTATACTAAGTATAATATATTTAAGAAACTGATAAGAGGAGATTGATTATAATGGTATATGAATTTGCTAAATATCCTGATGAAACATTAGTAGTTTTTTCAGATATTAGAAAAAAGGAAAATGGTGAGGAATATATAAGAGTCTCTTTTGAAAGACCAACCAATGAAGGTTTTGATACTGTAGTTTTTGAACTTCCAAGCTATGAAATAGTAGAAAAGAAGGACATTATACAAAAGAAGAAATAAAAGAGTTTAGAGAAACAGTAGAAAAAGGAGCACATCTATTTTTTAAATATGCTCGTGAAGGAGGTTTTAAGTTTGCCTAGTATTTTAGAAGTAATGCGGATATAAGATTTATTTCTGGTCAAATGAGAATAATGAACCTAATGGAAAGAAAAGTATGGAGAAGACCAAGTGAAATTTTATTGTTAATATTAAAAGTTAAAAACAGAAAACTAGAAAAAATTTAAAGGATTATTATATTTGCCATCAATTCTAATACCTAAATGTAGATGGGGACCAGTAGTAGCACCGATTTGTAGGCTTTCCTTCAGAATCAAAATATTGATTACCTTTTACGCCATAAACATTTTTAGGACCAACACAACCAATAACTTGACCTTGTTTTACTTTATCGCCAACTGATACAATAAAATTAGGGTCACAATGACAATAACTAACTTTAAAATTATCAAAAGAAAGTGTAATAGTGTAGCCACCTGCACCTAGAAATTGGCAAAAAGTTATTTCACCATCTGCAACAGCAATAAATTTACTACCAGGAGGAGCAGGAATATCAACTCCAGAATGAGAAGAAGATGCTCCACTTGTTGGAGAATTACGCTTTCCAAAAGGAGAACTAATTCTGGTATAACCTGGTATAGGCCAAACAAATCCATTAGGATTAAAATCAATAATTTCAGAATCAATTATATTAGAATTTGAACTTGAGAATGAATTGGAATTTATTATTGGAATAAAAAAGATACAGATAAATATAGAAATAATAACTATAAAAGAAATTGCTTTGTTTAATATTTTTTGTATAAAATCATCTCCTTTTTATTGTTATTGATCAGCTTTGCTTATATATTTTTAGTGCGAAAGCTTACTATATGATTTTTTCATACTTTGTGTGTCGCAACTTCCAGAATGAAAAAAGAAGGATAGTATAAAAACTTATCCTTCTTTTAACTTTCATATGGCAGGGGTAGAAGGATTCGAACCCTCACAGGCGGTTTTGGAGACCGATGTGCTACCATTAACACTATACCCCTATATTTAATACATATATTATCTTAGCACAAATAAATAGAATTATCAATATTTTTTGTGAAAAAATATTGACTTTTTAAAAAACGGATAATATAATATATGAAATTAAATAACTTATGATTACTATGAAGAAGAAAAAGTACTGTAAAATTTATTAATAGAGAGTTGGCGATGGTGGAATGCCAATAATAAATGGGTATGGGGAGCTTTGGAGTAATTTATAATTAAGGTGCTTGGAATGATTTAATTGTTCTAAGAATTAGGGTGGAAACGCGGAATGTAACTTTCGTCCCTAGCTTTGCTAGGTTCGGGAGTTTTTTTGATCGAAATCAATCAGAATTAGCATCTTGCACATTTTCGCGATATTTTATAAACTTCAATGTACAATAGTACACTTTCAGCTTATAAAATATCGTGAAAAATGCACAATATACTGATTCTGATTAATTTCATAGGATTAAGGAATACAAAATGCTAAGGCATTTTGCATAAGTTATTTGTAACTCGCTTTCGCTCGAACAACTAACTTAAAAGGAGGAATTTTTATGTTAAAGTCAATGGATACTTTAGTTGCATTATGCAAAAACAGAGGAATTATTTATGCTGGTTCAGAAATTTATGGAGGATTAGCTAATACTTGGGATTATGGTCCTTTAGGAAACGAAATTAAGAATAATGTTAAAAATGCTTGGAGAAAGAAATTTATTCAAGAACAAAAAAATATTGTAGGACTAGATGCTGCAATATTAATGAATCCTGAAACTTGGGTTGCTTCAGGTCATATTGGTGGTTTTTCAGACCCACTAATTGATTGTAAAGAATGTAAAACAAGACATAGAGTAGATAAATTAATAGAAGAGTGGGCACACGAACAAGGAAAAGATATGATTGCAGATGGAATGGCAGACAAAGAGATGATTGATTTTATATCTAATAATAAAATTCCATGCCCAAGTTGTGGAAAAACAAATTTTACTGACATTAGAAAATTTAATTTAATGTTTAAAACTTTTCAAGGTGTAACAGAAGACTCAACAGCAGAAATTTATTTAAGACCAGAAACAGCACAAGGAATTTTTGTGGATTTTAAAAATGTATTACGTACTTCAAGAAAGAAAATGCCAATGGGAATTGCCCAAATAGGTAAAGCCTTTAGAAACGAAATAACACCAGGAAACTTTACATTTAGGACTCGTGAATTTGAACAAATGGAATTAGAATTTTTCTGTAAGCCAGGAACAGACTTAGAGTGGCATAAATATTGGAAAGACTATTGTAAAAACTGGTTATTAAATTTAGGAATAAAAGAAGAAAATATCAGATTAAGGGACCATTCACCAGAAGAATTAGTATTTTATAGTAAAGCAACAACAGATATAGAATTTGCATTTCCATTTGGATGGGGAGAATTATGGGGAATTGCAGACAGAACAGATTACGATTTAACACAGCACATAAATCATTCAAAACAAGACTTATCATATCAAGATCCAGAAACAAATGAAAAATATGTACCATATGTAATAGAGCCATCTTTAGGAGCAGATAGAGTAGTACTAGCATTTTTGTGTAACGCATATGATGAAGAAGAAATTGCAGAAGGAGACGCAAGAACAGTATTACATTTACACCCAGCAATTGCACCATACAAAGTAGCAGTATTACCACTTTCTAAAAAACTATCAGAAAAAGCAGATGAAGTATATCAAAAACTTTCTAAAAAATTTATGTGTGATTATGACGAGGCAGGCTCTATTGGAAAACGCTATAGAAGAGAGGATGAAATAGGAACACCATACTGTATAACTGTTGACTTTGATACACTAGAAGATGAAACAGTTACAATACGAGATAGAGACACAATGGAACAAGTAAGAGTTAAAATAGATGAACTTGAAAATTGGATTCAAGAAAAAGTGGAATTTTAATTGAAAATTATGTTAATATATAGTATAATTAAAACGATTAAACAGAACCCAATAAGGTCCTAAGTAATCGTTTTTTCTATTGTGAAATTATGCAATAGGAAAGAAATTACTACTAACTTTTCTAACTAAGTGAAAGGAGCACGAAGATAATGGATGGTATATTGTTTTCAATAGTTATGGTAATATGGATCCTACTTGGCATAGCATATTTTCTTAATCTACAAAAAGAAGAAACGCTCAAGACACACAGGAAAGAGCTTCTGTTAGCAGTATTGACTAGCATATTTTCATGTTTTATGATATATTGTTGCATATACTATAAGATGTATGAGCCTATAAAATGGATTGGAATAGTTCTTATTTCAATGATAATGGCTTCATATTATGCTATTAAATCCTTTAAGTTATATCTAAAGGAGCAGGATGAAATAAGAAAAATATGTTCTTCTATTGTTATAAATTTATTAGAAGAAGATTAGAGTAACTGTAAATCAAAAGTTAGTAGTAGAAGGGGGGAAGTTAACGCTTCTCCTTTTTCTAATATAAAACACATTTATAGCAATTGTTTAGAATTCAATTATGACAGTTTTAAAATTTAAAACTATTCACTCCCAGAGGATAGTATTTATAGAATGGTCCCCCACAATTCCACTTCGAAATATTGAAATATAACATCTTCACGTTATTTAAGATAATTCTTACTGAACTGTAACTTTTAATGTTTAGACTTTATTAAAATAACTAGACAAGGTTAGATTTATAGTGATATAATGGCAAAGCCTGAGTAATTAGGTATACTAACGAAAGGGGGTGACATTATTGAACAGCTACAGTTTAATACTTTTGCTATTACATAAAATAGAAGAACTCCAAAAAGAAGTGCAAGAGCTTAAAAACCAATTATCAACTACAAATAGTAATACATAATATTGGTTCAGGTGGTATCGTTACATTAGCCACCTGTTTTTTTGTATAAAAAAAGAATATGTGTCGTTACTCACATACTCAATGACAATATGAACAGCTACATTCATAATTGTAATTGTATTATACATTAAATGAAGGGAAAAGTCAATAAAAATATAGCAATCGATTAAAATTTAATTATGAAAGTTTAAATATATAAATACTATCCTCTGGGAGCGAGTAGTTTTAAATTTAAAAACTGTCATAATTGAATTTTAAACGATTGCTATACAAAAGACTATATTTAAGTTATGAATTACAAGAATTAATTGACAAATCAGGCAATAAAAGGTAGAATATAAAATGTAGAAATGGAGTTGATTATATAAATGGAATTTTTCAAAACCTTATGGAAAAACAAAAAAATAGCATGGCAACTTGGAAGAAACGACTTTAAAAACAGATTTGCAAACACAAGTCTAGGAAGCATATGGGGGTTTTTACAACCATTTGTATTTATGATGATGTATGTACTTGTATTCCAATTCATATTCAAACAAACAGGGCCAGATGGAGCACCATATGTTGTATGGTTTATGCCAGGAATGGCAATGTGGATGTGTATTAATGATGGAATTATAGGGACAAGCAATTCAATAAGAGGATACAGTTACTTAGTAAAAAAAGTAGTATTTCCAGTAGACATCATACCAATAATATCATTAATAGGAAATTCATTTGTATCTATATTTATGTTCATTATATCAGCAGCAATTTGTATAATATTTGGATTTATACCAAATGTACTTATGCTAATATATGTAATATTTGCAGCATATTGTTTCCTAATTGCAGTTACAAGATTTACATCAGCTTTAGCAACACTAGTACCAGACTTCTCAAATTTATTAGGAATTGTTATGCAAATATTTTTCTGGGCAACTCCAATAGTATGGAACTTATCAATGGTGGCAAACCATCCGACAATATTAAAAATTATACAATGTGTACCTTTTACATATTTAGTAACCGCTTTCCGTAATTGCTTTATGGAAGGAAATATAGTAACAAGTGGATATGGAATTTACACAGCAATATTCTGGATAATAACAATAGTAATGTTCATATGGGGAAATTCAGTATTTAAGAGAACTAAGAAGGATTTTGCTGATGTATTATAATATAACTTTGAGTTGAAAGGAAATATATAATGGAAGAAGAGAACAATGAAGAGATAGTTATTGAAATTAAAGACTTAGTAAAAGAATATAAGATGTACAGAGGAAGAAAAGATAGATTGGTAGAAACACTTTTCCCAAAAGTACAAAGACACGATTCATTTAAAGCTGTTAATGGTTTAAACTTAACTGTAAAAAAAGGTGAAGTTCTGGGTATACTTGGAGAAAATGGTGCAGGTAAATCAACATTATTAAAAATGGTAACAGGAGTAGTAACACCTACATCAGGAGAAATAAAAGTAAAAGGAAAAATCAGTTCACTTTTAGAACTTGGAGCAGCATTTAATGCAGAACTAACAGGAGAAGAAAATATTTATCAACATGGAGAGGTTATGGGACTTAGCCTAGCAGAAATTGAAGACAAAAAGCAAGAGATAATTGACTTTGCAGATATTGGAGAACACTTATATCAACCAGTAAAAACATATTCTTCAGGAATGTTTGCAAGACTAGCATTTGCGTGTGCAATAAATGTAAATCCTGATGTATTAATTGTTGATGAAGTACTATCAGTAGGAGACATGGCATTCCAATTGAAATGTTTTAAAAAATTCCAACAATTTAAAGAAAACGGAAAGACTATACTTTTTGTTACACATAGTATTACAGATATTTTAAAAAACTGTACAAGAACAATTATTATAAAAAATGGTGAAAAGATATTTGATGGAGATGTAAAAGAAGGAGTAGAAAAATATAAACAGATTATTGTAAAAATAGATGAAAAGCAAAACCAAAAACAAAATTCAACACACAACGAAATGCACAAACAAAAATCTAATTATCAAGAAGAAGTTGAAAAAGAAGGTTCAATTTGGAAAACACATTTCAATGAAAATCCAAACTTAATAAATTATGGTAATGGAGATGCAGAAGTAATTGACTATGGTGTTTTTAATAAAGATGGAGACTACATTTCAATTATAGAAAATGATAAAGAAGTTATTTTAAAATCAAAAATTATTTTTAACAAAGATGTTAAGGACCCAATATTTACAATGACACTAAAAGATTTTAAAGGACTAGAAATAGCAGGAACAAACACATTAATTGAAAAAATAGCTACAGGTAATTACAAAAAAGGAGATATTGTTACAGTAGAATTTAAACAGAGAATAAATGTAGCTCCCGGAAAATATACATTATCATTTAGTTGTACCCATTTTAATTGTAATGGAGAATTAGAAGTGTTAAACAGAAAGTATGATGCATTATTGATAGAAGTTTTATCTATAAAAGATATTGTAGGGTTAATAAGAATAGATTCAAATATAAAAATAAATAAAATTAATTAGAAAATATGGAAGGTTTTATAAAATGAAAAAAATAAATTCTGTAAAAAAAATGATAATAGTTATACTAGTGATTTTATTTATATTTGCAGCAATAATAAAAATAATTAGTTTAACGAAAACTACAGAACTTCTGCAATTAGGAAACAGCGGACATAGTCAAATGATGGGATATATACTAAAAACTGAAAATAATAAAGTAATTGTAATAGACGGTGGAACAACAGAAGATACACAAAACTTAATAAATGAAATAAATAATATTTCAGGAAAAGTTGATTACTGGTTTATAACACATCCACATCAAGACCATGCAAGTTGCTTTATAGACGTTGTAGAAAATACACAAATACCAATAGGAGAAGTGTATGTAACATTAAATACTGAAGAGTGGTATAACCAAAATGGTGGAAGTAGAAAAGAAGAAGCAATTAGATTTATAAATACATTAAAAAATGAAAAATTAAAAAGTAAAGTACAAGAAGTAACTTTAAATCAAATAATACAAATTGATAATATAAAATGTGAAATTCTAGGAATAAAAAATCCAGAAATAGTAGAAAATTCAATAAATAATTCAAGTATGATTATAAAAATGGATACTCTTAAAAACAGTATATTATTTTTAGGAGATACAGGAATTGAAAGTGGAAATAAATTGTTAGAAAATCAAAAAGAAAAATTAAAGTCAGATATTGTACAAATGGCTCATCATGGTCAAAGTGGAGTAACAGAAGAAGTATATAAAGTAATAAATCCATCAATTTGCTTATGGCCAACACCTAATTGGCTTTGGATAAATGATTCTGGTAATGGCGAAGATTCTGGACCTTGGAAAACAAAAGAAACACAAGAATGGATACAAAATTTAGAAATAAGAAGAAATATAATAGAAAAAGATGGCAATATAAAAATTCAAATTTAAGGAGGAGAAATTTTGAAGATATATCAAAGTGAAAATATTCTAAATTGGTATCCTTTTACTAAAATAGATACTGTATTAGAAATAGGAGAAACTTCAGAAGAACTAACTAATTTATTGAATAAAAAATGTAAAGAAGTTGAAACTCTTAAAAATTTGTTAGATACTGAATTAACAAAAAAAATAGAAGGAAAAAAATATGATATTATAACTTTAATTGGTATACAAGAAAAATGGGAACAAGTAATAGGAAATAATTTAACATTAAAAGAATTATTAAAAATGTTAACTAAATTTTTGAAGAATGAAGGTAAAATATTATTAGCTATTGATAATAAATTCGGTTTAAGATTTTTTGCTGGGAATCCAGAAAAGATTTTAAATAGTAAGTTTGAAACACTAATAGGATATAATAACTATCAAAGAAAAATAGAAACATTTACTAAAATGACATTAGATAAAATGTTTAAAGAGTTAGGATTGAATTCTAGATTTTATTACCCATTACCAGATTATAAAATACCGAATGTTATATTTTCAGAAGACCAATTACCCCAATATAATAGTATAGATAAATATAATCCATACTTCATAGAAAAATCAAATGTTATTTTTAATGAAATAGATGTATTTAGAGAGATATTAAAAACAAATAGTGATATGTTTGAATTTTTTGCAAATTCATTTTTAATAGAATTAACTATGGGAGAGTGTAATAAACAATATAAATATATTTCATTTAACAATTTAAGAAAAGAAGAATATAGATTAATTACAAAGATTTCAGATTATTATGTAGAAAAACAGACTATTAGTGATAAGTCTAATAAACATTATAATAATATAAAAAATAATCTAAATATTTTAAAAGAAAATAATATAAAAACAGTAGATTACGTCGAAGGAAATATTATAAAAAGTAAATATATAAAACAAAATTATTTATTAAATAATGTTTTAACAGAAAAATTAGAACAAGGGAAAATAGAAGAATTTTACGATATTTTAGATAGATATATAAAAATTATAAAGACCAATAGTTATAAAAAAAGTGATTGTTCCAATACAGTTTTTGAAAAATATAATATACATATAGAAAACAAGGAAATAATAAAAAATTTCAATTTTTTAAAAAACGGTTTATGGGATTTAACATTTAAGAATTGTTTTTACATAAATAATGAATTCTACTTTTTTGATCAAGAATGGAATGAAGCTAATTTACCAGTTGAATATATTTTATATCATTCAATTTTTTATACAATTTCTTTAAGAAGATTTATAAAAATTGAAGATTTGTTTGAAAAGTACAACATATTGCAATATATAAATCTATTTAAAGAATTAGATGATAAATTACAGGAAGAAATAAGAGATAAAGAAATTTGGGAATTTTATAACCAAAATAATTATATTGATATAGATGCTACAAAACAAGAAGTAGAAAATTTAAATATTAGATTTAAAGCACAAAATGATGCAGTAGAAAATATGAAAGATGAAATAGAAAAGTTAAGGGAGCAAAATAATTTTTTACAGGATCAAATGAATAAAAGTGTCGTAAAAAAAATCATTGTTAAGTTTAGAACATATCTTGAAAGAAAGGACAAAAATTAATGAGCAAAAAAATAGATATTTATAAAAAGCAAAAGAAAAAGTTAAAAGTAGAGAATCCAAAGAAAGTAAGTGTAATAATACCGAATTACAATTACGAAAAATTCATAATAGAAAGAATAGATTCAGTATTAATGCAAACATATCCTATATATGAGTTAATTATACTAGATGATTGTTCTCCTGATAATAGTGTACAAGTTATACAAGAAAAAATTGAAAAAATAAAGACTGAATATCCAGATTTAAAAGTTCAATTTATTGTAAATGAAAAAAATAGTGGTGGTTGCGTATTCAAACAATGGAAAAAAGGATTTGAAGCTTCAACAGGGGACTATATTTGGATTGCAGAGGCAGATGATAGTGCAGAAAATGACTTTGTAGAAAATCTTATAAAAGCATTTGACGACCCAGATGTTGTTTTATCATATTGTGAGTCATCAAGAATTGATGGAGAAAATAATTTAATAAGAGAAAAATCAGATGATTTATATGATATGTGTAGAACAGGAGAATGGAATAAATCATATATTTGGGATGGAGAAAAAGAAATTATTGAGCATTTAAGTGTAACAAATACAATATTAAATGTTTCTAGTGTAATGTGGAAAAAACAAGACTATACAGAAATATTAGAAAAAGCGGGAGAGTTCAAAGTAGCAGGAGACTGGTATATTTATTACAATATATTAAAAAATGGAAAAATAAGTTGGTGTAGTAAGCCACTAAATTACTATAGAAAACATGGGTCATCAGTTTGTACAGATGTAAAAGCAGAAATAGAATTTAATGAGATATGTACAATACAAGATGAGATATCAAAAAATTATGATTTACCACAAGAAATAAAGGACAAGCAAGAATTAAGAAGAAGCTTTATGTATCCATTATTGCCACAAAAAGATAATGGAAAGAAAAAAATAGCTTGGGTAATTCCACACCCTGGAAAAGGTTCAGGAGGACATAGAACAATAATACAAAATGTAAATGCTTTAATTAGAGAAGGATATGAATGTGACATTTTTGTAGAAGAAGATGGTGTTTCAACCCCACAAATGGTAAAAGATAAAATAAATGAATGGTATGAGCCTTGCGAAGCAGGAGTATATGTTGGTTTTGACTTAAAAAAAGAATATGATTTAATGTTTGCAACTGGTTGGCAAACAACAGAATTTGTAAGAAAATTGCCAGCAAAGAAAAAAGCATATTTTATTCAAGACTTTGAGCCTTGGTTTTTCCCAATGGGAGACCAGTATATAATTACAGAAAATTCATATAGATATGGATTTTTACCAGTAACAATAGGAAAATGGCTAGCACATAAAATGCAAGCAGAATTTGGTACATCAGCAGAATATTTTGATTTTGGAGCAGATTTAAATATATATAAACCATTAGAAAACATAGAAAAAGAAAATGCAATATGTTTTGTATATCAACCTGAAAAGTCAAGAAGATGTGACTACATAGGCCTAAAAGCATTAAAAATTCTAAAATCTATGAAACCAGATGTGAAAATATATTTATATGGCTCAAATGTACCAGCTACTTTTGATTTTGAATGTGAAAACTTAAATATAATTCCGATACAACAATGTAATGAATTATACAATAAATGTAAAGTTGGAGTATGTATGAGTTCATCAAATCCATCAAGAATACCATTTGAAATGATGGCAGCAGGATTACCAGTTGTTGAATTATATAAAGAAAATAATATATACGACTTACCAGATGAGGGAGTTTTGTTAGCACAACCAACACCAGAAGCCATAGCAACTGCAATAGCACATATAATAGATAATCCAGAAATTGCACAAAAAATGTCTAATTTCGGTAAAGAATATATGAAAGATTTCCCATTAGAAAAAGGATTTGAACAATTCTTAAAAGCTGTAAAAGATATGCTTGAAACAGATTATAAGGATATACCAGAAATTGAACTTTTATATAAAAAAGAACCGTTTTTAGCTAGTGATGAGGCAATTAAGTGTTCAGAAGAATTAATAAAAATTCAACCAGTTAATAATGTTGTTGATAATCACGGGAAGATTTATAGGTTTTTAAGAAAAGTAAAAAGAAAATTGGCAAATTAAGTTACTGATATATTTTTTAATATTTTCACTAACTTAGATAGTTACAATTCAGAAGTGAAATTATCTACTCGCTCCCAGAGGGTGATAATTATATATTTTTTCACTGCCCCATCCTAAAAATTCTAAAGAAAAGTTTAGAAAACTTTTCTAAGAATTTTTGGACGGTCACCCCGGAGTCGTTCAAAAAGTATCTAATTATAACCCTCTTCGCGCTATTTGAATTTATTTAATCTGAATTGTAACAAAAAATAGAAGGGTAACTATTTAGATTGCTAATTATGTATTAGCTCACAAGAGTTTATATTAAAATGACTAGGTTTGAATATTAACAATAGAGGAGTGTAAAGTCAAAAACTTTTTTAAATAGATTTAAGTCTAAAGAAAGGAACGATAGTAACAATGAAATCTTTGGCAATAAAAATAAAGAACATAATAGTAAAAATAAAACAAAGTGGCATTAAAGGAACATTTATAAAAATCAGTAACAAAATAAGATATGGAAAAGCAGTATTAGATGAATATGCAGAATGGATTAACAATAACGAGCCTAAAAAGAAAGATATAGAAAAACAAAAAAGCTATATATCTTGTCAAAACATAAATTTTGAAATTATATGTAAAAATAATGAAGAACTAATTAATAGTATAAAACAACAAACATATTCAAAATACAAAATATCTAATATTGATAAAAACAGTGAAATTGAAAATATCGTTGAAAATTCTGAAAGTGATTATATAGTGTTTGTTGGAGATGATATTACATTACTTCCATTTACATTATATGATCTTGTAATAACAATTGAACATAGGGATTGTATGTTAATATATTCAGATAATGACAAGTTAATTGATGGAAAAAGAATAAAGCCACATTTTAAACCAGGATTTGCCAAAGATACAATTCTATCACAAAACTATATAGGTGGATTTATCGTAGTAAAAACAGACTTCCTAAAAACACATAAAGAAATATTAAAAGATTTAAATAAAAACATAATATATGATATAATATTGCAAATAAGTGAAAAGACAAGAAAAATAGAACATATACAAAAAATATTATATCATGAAACAGTTGATAATATTGAAATAGATACAGAAGATGAAAAGCAAATAATAGAAAAACATTTAAAAAGAACAGGCTTAGAATATGAAAATATTGAGGACGGAAAATTCACAGGGCAATATAAAATTAATTATAAAATAAAAGGAAATCCTTTAGTATCTTTAGTTGTACCAAATAAAGATTATATAGAAGATTTAGACAAATTAATAAAATCAGTTGAAAAATCAACATATGAAAACTACGAAATTGTAGTTGTAGAAAATAACAGCGAAAATAAGGAAACTTTTGAATACTACGAAAAAATTTCAAAAGAAAATGAAAAGGTAAGAGTTGAAAAATTTGAAATAAATTATTATAACTTTTCAGCAATAGTAAATTTTGGAGTAGAAAAAGCAAAGGGAGAGTATGTAATTTTAATAAATAACGACATAGAAATAATAACACCAAATTGGATTGAAGAAATGCTTATGTATACACAAAGACCTGATGTTGGTATATGTGGAGCAAAATTATATTTTCCAGATAGAAGTATTCAACATGCTGGAGTAACAATTGGAATAAGAGGACTAGCAGGTCATAGACAAAGAGAAGTTAAAGAAGAAGATTTTAAACCAGATGATTATATAAACATTGTACAAGACCTAAGTGCTGTAACAGCTGCTTGTTTTATGGTAAAGAAACAATTATATATTGATATGCTAGGTTTTGATGAAAAATTAGCAGTAGCTTTTAATGATGTAGACTTTTGTTTAAAAGTAAGAGTAGATAGATATTTAGTAGTATACAATCCATTTATAGAAGCATATCATTATGAATCAAAATCAAGAGGGGAAGACAACAAAGACCAAGAAAAACAAAAAAGATTTGCAAGAGAATATGAAATATTTGTAAAAAGATGGACAAAGGTTATTGGAAAGGGAGATCCTTATTACAATGTAAACTATATATTAAATACTGATTTGCCAAAGATTAATTATAATAAAATTCAATAAGGAGTCATCTATGAAAACAAAAAAATCAATAAAAATAAATAAGAAAATGTTATTGACTATTTTTTTATTAATATTACCAATATTGCTTGAAATTGTATTATTTTCTGGAATAGCAATTAAAAAAGCTACATTAGTAAGAATTGCATTAATATATGGAATAGAATTTTTATTTGTTATTTATAAAATATGTGATAAAAATAAAGAAAAAATAAAAAAAATATTAAACATTATAATAGAAAAAAGATATATTATAATACCAATTATATTTGTAATATGTGTTATATTTAAGATAAACTTTTCTTCTATAAATATGTGGTCAGGCTTTTTAAATGAAACAGATACAGCAAAAAATATTGTAGGAGATTCAAGAGAAATAAGAGCAGACGAATGGCTTGTACAATCTCCTTTACTTTTAGCGCAAACTAAAAATGAGGATGGATATACCAAAACAAATAAGCATATTATGCAAGGAAATTGCAACTTATTATTAAATCCAGTACCAGTATGGGATATAACTACAATATCAAAACCACTTACTTGGGGATTCTTGTTATTTGGTACAGAATATGGATTTTCTTGGTGGTGGATGTTAAGACTATTGCTATTATTAATAGTATCTTTTGAACTATCAAGAATTATAAGTAAAAAAGATAATTTATTATCAATAACAGGAGCACTATTACTAGGACTTGCACCTTGCTTAATGTGGTGGTTTAGTTCTGCAATTATAGATGCATATATATGGGGAATAGCAGTTATAGTATTATTCAACTATTATATGGAAAATATAAATTGGAGCAAATATAAAAAACTCTTAATAGCATTAGGAATGGTTATATCAATACCAGCATTTGCATTTGCGTTATATCCGGCATATCAAGTGCCACTTGCTTTTGTAATAATCATTTTCCTAATCAATAATCTAATAAAACATTGGAAAGAACTAAAAAAGCAAGATTACATTATTATGGGAGCAACATTGGTAGCTTCTTTAGGAATATTAATATATTTTGTACTTACAGCATGGCCAGATATACAAACAATGATGGGAACAGTGTATCCAGGAGCAAGATTTGAAACAGGTGGAGACTACACAATAAATCAATTTACTTCACGCTTTACAAACTTATTTCTACCACATTCTGAAAGAGTTGTAAATCCTTGTGAAATAAGTACTTATATGTTTCCAATGATAGGACTAGCTATACTAGTTATATATAACTTTAAAAACAAAATTAAAACTAAAGAAATATCAAAAACAGATAATTTTTTAGAAATAGGTTTAATATTATTATTTGCATTTTTAGGTATATGGATATATATAGGATTTAATGATTTATTAGCTAGAATTACATTTTTATATTATTCACCTGCTCCACGAACACAACTAGTTTTTGGATTAATTGGAGTAATATTAGTATTAATGCTATTGAAAAAACATCAAGGAAAAGAAATATTAAACAAAACACAAGCAATAATAGTATCTATTGCTGTTGTGATAATTTCATTTATACTAATAAAAAATTCAACATATAAAGAATTTTTCTCGATGATAAAATTAGAAATACTAGCAGTTGTATTATTTAGTAGCACATACACATTAATTACATTAAATAAAAAAGCATTTTGCTATATTATGTGCATAGTAGCAATAGTAGCAGGAGCAACAATAAATCCGATAGTGTCTGGAACAGATATTATATATAAAACAAGTATAGCTAAAGAAATACAACAAATATATGAAGAAGATAAAGAAGCACTTTGGATAGGAAGATATAATTGGAGTGGACAATATTTATCTGCTAATGGAATAAATGTATTAAATGGAGTGAATTTTTATCCTAATTTTGAATGGCTTAATAAAATAGATCCAACAGGGGAGTATAACGAAGTTTATAATAGATATGCTCATATAGGAATTATATTGGCTGATAATACAGAATTTAAATTACTTTCTCCAGATAGTTATGAAGTTAGAGTTACTTATGATAATTTGAAAGATCTAAAGGTAAAGTATTATTTTACTGATACAGAATTGACAGATAGTATTCAAGAGAAATTTAATATAACAGTGAAATATGAAAATAAAAATAAAAAACAATATATTTATCAAATTAATTAGTCAAACTGTTAAATATGTACTCGCTCCCAAGAGTTTATATTTCAATATAATGTGAGACTTAAGAAAGGAATAAGATTAATATGAATAAAAAAATATTATTAATAATACCAGCTTATAATGAACAAGAAAATATACTAAAAGTTTGTAAAACAATAGAAGAATACAATGAAAAAAACAATAGAAATTTAGAGTATATTGTTATAAATGATGGCTCAAAAGATAACACATTAAAAATACTACAAGAAAATAAAATAAGACATATTAATCTAATTCATAATTTAGGAATAGGTGGAGCTGTACAAACTGGATATAAATATGCATATGAAAATGGATATGATATAGCACTACAATTTGATGGAGATGGTCAACACGATATAAACTATGTTGAGAAAATATGCAAACCTGTAATAGATGAAGAAGTTAATATGTGTATAGGTTCAAGATATTTAGATAAAACATCTAGTGAATTTCAATCTACTTTTATGAGAAGATTGGGAAAAAATATAATTTCATTTTTAATTAGGATACTATGCAAAAAAAATATAACAGACCCAACTTCAGGTTTTAGAGTAGTTGACAAGGAAATAATAGAAATGTTTGCAAAAGATTATCCAACAGAATATCCTGAGCCAGAATCTACAATGAAAGTTCTAATTCACAAATATAAAGTAAAAGAAATTCCTGTAAGTATGAATGAAAGAGTAGGAGGAAAATCTTTTGTAAATATTTGGACAAGTGCAGATTATATGATAAAGGTTAGTTTAACACTAATATTAGATAGTATAAATTTGAAAAAGAAGGGAGATATATAATGGCACTTAATTTAAGAATTGCATTAATAATAATTACCTTAATATATCTATTTCTAGTATTAAAGAAAATACACAGTAAAAAATTACAAATGTCATTTTCAACTTTTTGGATAATAAGTCGGAATATTATTAATTTTAGCAATAGCAATACCTAATTTTATAGAAAAACTAACAGGTATATTAGGTTTTGAAGTACCAGCTAATATGCTATTTTGCATAACAATTTTTGTAGCATTTTATTTGATATTTAACCTTACAGTTAGACTATCAAATGAAGCCAAAAAAAACATAACATTAATACAAGAAATTTCACTTTTAAAGGAGAAAATATCAAAAATAGAGGAAAAATCAGATGGAAAATAAATATAAATTATCAATTGTAGTATTAGTATATAATTTAGAAAAATATTTGCCAAGATGCTTAGATGCGTTAGTAAATCAAACATTAGAGGATATTGAAATATTATGTGTAGATGATGGTTCAACTGATTCAGCACCACAAATAATTGATGAATATGCACAAAAATATCCAGACAAAGTAAAAGCATTTCACAAAGAAAATGGTGGAGAATTTACGACAAGAAATTATGGACTAGAAAAAGCTACTGGTGAATATGTAACATTTGTTGATACAGATGACTATGTAGAGTCCAATTGGGCAGAAAAGTTATACAATGCAGCAAAAGAGAATAATGCAGATTTGGCAGTATGTGCCTTTGAAAGAATAGATTTAAAAACAAATAAAGTAGTTGGAAAAGATATGACTCATTTTGGAAATACATGCAAAAAAATTGTGCCAGATGACGATTTTATGGTATTTATTAACCCAGCTCCTTGGAATAAAGTATATAAAAGAGAAAAAATAAAAGACTTGCGTTTTATGAACTTTAGAGGTTTTAATGATACTATGTTTCTAGCAGAATGTTATACAAGGATGGATAAAATAGCATTTATACCAGATGTGTTATATCATTACTATTTAAGATATGATTCTCAAATTCATACAGTAAACAAACAAGATGTAGAAAATTTGAAAAAGCATTTGTTAGAAGTTAAAGATTTTTATATTAAATCCGGAAAATATGAAGAAATGCGTTATATATTAGACCTAATGGCTTTAATTCATTTGGGAATTTCAGTAATGTATAGGGCATCATATGATAAAGAAATTGATATAAGACAAATGATAAAAGAAACTATAAAATATTTGGATGAGAATTTTTCTACTTGGAGAAAAAGTCCTTTTCTAAAGTTTGGTTATTCTTTCAAAAGGGGTTTTACTCATGTGGGTCTTTGGGGAATATCTAAATTGTATAAATGGCATATGCCTATGGTGTATATAAGAGTTTATCGTTTTGTAGTGGATAAATTGAAAATTGATATTAAATGGTAGTTAAATTAAGTTACAATTCACAGCTTAAATAAGAATAATCAAATTTATTATATTTTTTCTAAAGTGACTCCCCACTACGGACCAACTGTAACTAAAGTAACAGTTGGTAACCTTGTCGGTCCCCCCGAATTGTCACTTTATAAAACATATAATAAATTTAATGTAAATTTTTAATAATTGAGTATTTTTTAATGGTTCCCACAATTTCACTTCAAAATATAAAAATATAAACTCCTTCGCGCTATTTAGAAAATTAATTTGAATTGTAACAAAAAATACAAGGAGAAAGCAATGGAAGATAAAAAAGTTGCTGTTGTTTTATCAACATATAATGGAGAAAAGTACATAAAAGACCAAATTGATAGTATATTAAGACAAACATATAAAAACATTGAAATATATGTACGAGATGATGGGTCAAAAGATAGAACAGCTGAAATATTAAATGAATATCAAAAACAAGGAAAAATCAAATTATATGTACAAGAAAATGTTGGTTTTATAAAAAGCTTTTTTAAATGTTTATCATTTTGTAATGATGCAGATTATTATGCATTTTGTGATCAAGATGATATATGGTTTGAAGAAAAAATTGAAAGGGCAGTAAAATTATTAAATGAGAAAAAAGCAGATGTACCATTATTATATTTTTCAGATTATGACTATTATGATGAAGATATGAATTTTGTTTCACATTTTAAATCACATAAAAAAGGCCCATCTTTTAGAAACTCCATTGTGGACTGTATAAATATGGGAATTAGTACTGTTATAAATAAAAAAGCTAGAGATATTATGGTAGAAGCGGAAATACAAAAAAGTTGTGGACATGATTGGACAGCATATATGATATGTAGTGGTTTAGGAGAAGTGATTTATGATAAAATACCAACAGTAAAATATAGAAGAACAGGGAATAATGTCAGTGCTGGTGGTAAAAGTTTTATTTCTTTTCAAATATGGAGAATTAAGAAATTTTTCGTTAACGACTATTTTTCAAATGTAAAAGACGAAATAATTGAATTTGAAAAATTATTTGGAGAGAAATTGTCTGAAAAAGATAGAAAATTGTTAAGTTTATTTACAAATGAAAAATATAGTTTTGTAAATGCTATAAAAAAGGTTTTTTATCCTAAAATGTTTAGACAGAAGTTGATTGATGAACTTATGATAAGATTTATATTTTTAATTGGAAAATTGTAATGTTTGCTTGTTTTTTATAAAAATATATTATATAGTATTAGTATAGGAAATAAGAATAAGCGTGTGTGGTTGCCTCCAATGAGGAGGTGAGGCGTATGATAGAGTCATATTTATTTGGACTAATATACATATTATTTTATTCATTAATAATAACAACTATCGTCGCAATTGCCTTAATTATAACAATAGTAATAATTCTGTGTAAGAGCGAATAACCAATAAAACAACACACTAGCTTTCCCGAGCACTGTGTTGTTTTCAACATATATCGGCAACCACCTTAGTGGATTCTTTATTTCCTATAATTATTATACAAGGTTATTTTTTATTTGTCAAATAAATTTAGGAAAGGAAATGTTACAGTTCAGATTAGATAACTTAAAATAGCGCGAAAGAGTTTATATATTAATTTTTTTAGGAGGATACGAGTAGGGATTACTTGGGGGAGCCTAAAAAAATTAATATATAAACTCTTGGGAGCGAGTAGAAAATTTTAAGTCTGAACATTAACAAAGAAAGAAATAAAATGGTAAAAAAATCAGAATTCATATGGAACAGTATAGCAAGTTTAGTAGCATCTATGTTAAATGCAGTATTATTACTATTTTGTACAAGAATTAACGGAACAGATATAGCAGGAATATTTTCAATCAGCTTTGCCACATCAGTAATACTAAACGCAATAGGAGACTATGGAATAAGAATTTATCAAGTAACAGATAGCGAAAAAAAATATAAATTTGGAGAATATTTAGCACTAAGAATAGTTGTCGTATCAATTATGATAATAATTGGAATAGGTTTTGTATTAATTAGTGGATATGACACAATAAAATTATTAGTTACAATACTACTTATATTATTTAGAGTAGTTGATAATTTAAGTGAAACATATCAAGGAGAATTCCAAGTTAATGGAAGACTAGATTTAGGTGGAAAATCTGTTGTTATAAGAAATGGAATATCAATAATAATGTTTCTAATTGCAGATATAATAACAAAAAATATTATAATTTCATCTACAGTTATGTTTTTTACTAATTTATTAGTCTTTATATTATTTGACATAAGAATAATTAAAAACTTTAATACAGATAAAATAATATTTACAAAAGATGTTATCTTATCTATGTTAAAAGAATGTTTTCCGGTATTTCTATCAACAATTTTAAGTCTATACATTACAAATGCAGTAAAATATGCGATTGACAGTATAAGTACATATGAAATGCAAACATACTATAATATCATATATTTACCGACATTTACAATAAATTTAGCAAGTATATTTATTATAAAACCAATGCTTAAAGTATTAGGAGATATTTGGAGTGAAAAAAAATATAAAGAAATGCTAAAAATTATAGCTAAAATATCTGCTGTAATATTAGTTGTAACAATTTTAGTTGAAATGGTATGTTTTGCAATAGGAGTACAAATATTAAGTTTCATATATGGAGTACAGTTAGAACAATACAGAATAGATTTATGTTTGCTTATATTATCAGGTGGATTATATGCTTTAGCAGTATTATTTTTGTATATATTAACAACTATGAGAGAGCAAAGCAAGGCAACAATAGGTTATATAATAACATCAATATTAGCACTAATAATACCAAAAATCTTTGTACAAAAATATAATATGTTTGGTGCAAGCATATCTAATTTATTAATTAATTTTATATTATTAATTTTATTAATAATACCAGTTATAATTAAATACCAAAAAGTAAAAGGGGAACAAGCAAATGAAGAAAGAATATAAAAAATGTTTAAATCTTTTATTAAATATTATATTAATAATCATGCTAATAACAATCTTTGTTGTTACTAGTATGATTAGTTATAAAACTAAATTAGATGAACATCCAGATGAAAGAGTACATTATGAAGCTTCTAAATATTATACAACACATTTTATGCCGCCAAAATTCACTTCAGATGAAATTGTAAATACATTTTCAGTTCATGGAGAAAGTAGATTAACAGAGTTAGATTGTTATTATTTTTTAGTAGGAAAATATACTAGTTTTATTACTATGTTTACTGACAATGATGTATTCGCTGCTAGAACTTTTAATTTAATATTATTAGCAATTATATTAATTATATCTTATAAATTATATAGAAATAAAAGTTATCTATTTATGCCATTTTTACTTGTATCACAAGCTTGGTATGTTTTTGCATATGTAAATAATGATGCATGGGCAATATTTCTAAATTTGATTTTTGTATATCAATTATTCTTCAAAAACAGTATGTTTAACAAATATATAAATGCAGAAAAAGAAGAAATAAACAAAAATAGAAAGAAGACAATTGGAACAGTAATAATACTAGGATTATTATTCTATGGTTTGTTGATAACAAAAATGAATTATTTGGTAGCAACAGGAATAAATGCTATTGTGTATTTAATAATAAATAATAAAACAATATTCAAAAAAGAAAAAATGATTAAATTAGGTACAATTTTATTAATAGGAATAATTGCATTTGGCATTAGACTAGGAATTGACTTTGGAATAAACCGGATTAGATAGAATAAAAAATATGGAAGAAATCAGATTATCAAGAGCAGATGAAGAATTTAGACCACCATATAATCCAGGTAAACTTAATGGAAACTTTAAATGGAGTGAAAGAGGAAAAACAATTCAAGATATTATAAAAAATAAAACATTTTATCAAACAACACGCTTCTCATTTATTGGAGTTTATGGATATATGGATAAATATGCGACTATGGAATTGTATAATACAATTACTGCTTTATATGTGATATTTATTTTGTATGTCATAGGAAATAATATTTATAAAATATATAAACAATATAAATTAAATGGAGAAGAAGGGAAATATGAAGAAAGCGAGAAAGGTAGAATATTGCCTATAGTATTAGTAATGCTAGGTAGTTTTTTAACTCTTGCTTTGAGTATGTATCGTTCATATACATATGACTTTCAGCCACAGGGTAGGTATCTGTTTGGATGTATTCTTCTACTTTGTATGCTTATGTATAATCAAAAGAAAAATATATTGTTGGATATTTTTTGTTTTACAATAATTGTTGTATTGATTTTTATGTATATACAATATGGGTATTGTAAGTTTATAAATTAATTTTGAATATTATAATTATAAAAATTTATATTTTATAATTAAATACTTGTAATTTAGAATTATTTACTCGCTCCCAGAAATTTATATTTAAATATTTTTCCGTTATCCCCATTCTAAAATTCTAGCAAAAGTTCTTTGAACTTTTGAGAATTTTTGAACGGTCCCCACAATTTCACTTCAAAATATTGAAATATAAACTCCTTCGTGCTATTTATAAAAATTAAATATAGAAACAGGGGAAATTTAAAAATGAAAAGAATAAAGGAACTATACTTAAAATACAAAGAAATAATAAATTATATAATATTTGGAGGATTGACAACAGTAACAAATTTTGTAGTTTATTTTATTTGCACAAAATTATTTTCTATTGATGAAGTAATTAGTAATGGAATAGCGTGGTTTTTATCTGTACTGTTTGCTTATGTTACTAATAAAATATTTGTATTTGAAAGCAAAAAAAGTGGATTTAAAGAAATTATAGTAGAAATGTCATCATTTTTTTTAGCAAGAGTATTATCTGGAATTTGTTGTGATGTAGGAACTTTTGCTTTGATGGTTAAAGTTTTTGCTATAAATGATGTAGTTGCAAAAATTGTAACACAAGTTATGGTTATTGTTATGAATTATGTTTTAAGTAAATTAGTTATTTTTAAAAAGACTTCAAATAAAGAAGAAAATTAATATAAAAAAGCTAGAGAAAATAAAAATCTCTAGCTTTTTTATATTGTAGGAAAGTTCTCCTAGTAGGAGGACTTTCTGTACAAGATAATTATTGAGTTTATTAGAATTTCTAAGCAATTACTATTGCATAGAAATTCTTAGAACTCTTTTTTATTGCATTGCAATCGCTTAAAATTTAATTATGACAGTTTATAAATTTGACACTACTCGCTCCCAGAGGATAGTATTTATATATTTTTTCGTTATCCCCATTCTAAAAATCCTAACAAAAGTTCTATGAACTTTTGAGGATTTTTGAACGGTCCCCACAAGCTCACTACAAAATATATAAATACTATCCTCTTCGCACTATTAATATTACATATATATAGATTGTCATAATTAAATTTTAAGCGATTGTCATATTTGTATTGAAATTTTTTACAAATCGTATTATACTAATAGAGACTTAAAAAATGTCGAAAGAAGGGAGGATATGTTAGAAAATAATTCTAACATAATCTAATAGAAATGGAAAAAAATAAAGTATCACTTGTTATACCAATGTATTATGAGGAAAAAGTTGCAAATGAATGTTACAAAAGAGTAAAACAATGTTTAGATAAATTAGAAAATTATGAACACGAAATCATTTTTATTAATGATGGAAGCAAAGACAAAACATTAGAAATATTAGAAGAAATTGCAAGTAATGACAAAAAAGTAAAAGTAATATCATTTTCTAGGAACTTTGGACACCAAGCAGCTGTAACAGCAGGATTAAAAGAAGTAACAGGACAAGCTGTTGTTATTATTGATGCGGACCTTCAAGATCCACCAGAATTAATACCAGATATGTTAAAAAAATGGGAAGAAGGAAATGAGGTAATATATGGGAAAAGAAAAACAAGAAAAGGAGAGTCTGCATTTAAATTACTAACAGCAAAAATGTTTTATAATACTTTAAATGCTTTATCAGATGTAGAAATACCAAAAGACACAGGAGATTTTAGACTTGTTGATAGAAAAGTAGTAGATACAATAAATAGTTTACCTGAACACAATAAATTTTTAAGAGGATTATTTAGTTGGGTTGGATATAAACAATATGCATATGAATATGAAAGACAAGAAAGATTTGCAGGAAAAACTAAATATCCTTTAAAGAAAATGATAAAATTGGCTTCTGATGGAATTATAAGTTTTTCTAGCAAACCAATAAAAATAGTAGGAGCATTAGGGATATTTTCAATTTTTATTTCTATTGCTATACTAATTTATGCATTAGTTTCTTATGCTTTTAAATTAAATAATTTATCTGCTGGTTGGACATCAATTATGGTGGCAATAACATTTTTTGCAGGAGTTCAATTGCTATCACTATGGGTTATTTCTGAATATATAGGAAGAATTTATGAAGAATCAAAAGGAAGACCACAATATGTTATTGATAAAAAGATTAATTCCAATAATTAACTAAGAAAAAGTGTTGACAAGAAGTGTCCAAAAGGATAAAATAAAATTATGTGAAAAATATAATAATAAGGGGAGAAAACAATGAAAAAAAGCAAATTTTTAGCAAGTATAGTTTTAATTGTATTACTATGTAATATATTGTCAGTAGCAATATACAGTAGTAATGCAGCAAATGAAACAAATTCTAATGGAGTAGAAAAAAATAGTGTAAATAATACTTCAACAACAAATGCTACAAACAGTACTAATAATACAAATAGTAATAACAATAGTACAGTAGATAATGCAAATACAACACAAAACAATACACAGAATAGTATACAAAATAATGTAGCAAACAATACAGTGACTAATAATACAACAAATCAATCAAATAATAATACAGTACAAAGTAACACAACTAATGAAGCAGTAACAACTAATAAGCAAAAAGCACCTGCAAAAACAACACAAAAACAGGGATCAGAAGAAAGTAGTAATCCAAATGATGGAATAATGACAACAAGTGCACAGGCAACAGGTAGTTTAGGAGTTACATATAGAGCACACGTACAAGATGTAGGTTGGCAAGGCTATGTACAAAATGGTAATACATCTGGTTTAGCAGGTGGAGGAAAAAGAATAGAAGCTATAAATATACAATTACTTAATGCACCAGTTAATGCAAGAATTGAATATCAAGCACATGTGCAAAATGTAGGATGGCAAGCATGGAAATCAAATGGAGCATTAGCTGGAACACAAGGACAATTAAAAAGAGTTGAAGGTATAAAAATACGTTTAGTAAATGTACCAGGATATAGTGTAGAATATAGAGCATATGTACAAGGAATTGGTTGGCAAAAATGGAGAAACAATGGAGAACTAGCAGGAACATCAGGATGGAATTTAAGAATAGAAGCAATTCAAATTAGAATTGTGGAATCAAATAAAGTAATTAATGAACCAGAGGTACAATATGTTTCACATGTACAAAATGTAGGATGGCAAAGCACAATAGCAGAAGGTGGTTTGTCAGGAACAATGGGTCAATCTAGAAATATAGAAGGAATAAAAATTAATTTTACCAAAGGTAAAGCACAAAATAGTAAAATATCTTATCAAGCACATGTACAAGATATAGGATGGCAAGGTTGGGCATCTAATGGAGCATTAGCTGGAACTCAAGGAAGAGCAAAAAGAGTAGAAGCAATAAAAATCGTATTAGAAAATGTACCAGGATATAGTGTAGAATATAGAGCATATGTACAAGGATATGGATGGCAAAAGTGGAAAAAGAATGGAGAAATAGCAGGAACAGAAGGACAATGTAAAAGTATAGAAGCAATTCAAATTAGAGTTGTAAAAGCAGGAACTGAATTACAACAACCAGAGGTTAAATATCAAGCACATGTGCAAGATATAGGTTGGCAATCTGTTACAGCAGAAGGATTTTTAGCAGGAACATCAGGACAATGTAAAAGAGTAGAAGCTTTAAAAATACAATTAGAAGATGTACCAGCAGGAGCAAGAATTTTATACAGAACACATGTACAAGATATAGGATGGCAAGGATGGGTAGCTAATGGAGCATTAGCAGGAACATCTGGAAAATGCAAAAGAATAGAAGCTTTACAAATTAAACTAGAAGGGTTAGATGCATATACAGTAGAATATCAGGTACATATTCAAGACCGTGGATGGAGTCAATGGTATATTGATGGAGAAACAGCAGGGACAGTAGGTCATTGTAAAAGAATAGAAGCAATAAAAATTAGAATTGTTCCAAAATATAAAAGACAATACAAAGGTATTGACGTAAGTGAATGGAACAAAGAAATTAACTGGAAACAAGTAAAAGCATCTGGTGTTGATTTTGTTATGATAAGATGTGGATATAGAGGAGCAACATCTGGAGCATTATATACAGATAAACAATTTACAAAAAATATTCAAGGTGCACAAGCAGCAGGAATAAATGTTGGAATTTATTTCTTCCCAGCAGCAATAAACATAACAGAAGCAGTACAAGAAGCTCATTATGTAGCAGGCTTATTAAACAAATATAAAATAACATATCCAGTAGCAGTAGATTCAGAAATTGCACTAAATGGTGCAACAGGAAGAGCAGACAGGCTAGATAAAAAGACAAGAACAGATACAGTTGTTGCATTTTGTAACACAATACAAACATTAGGGTATACACCAATGGTTTATGCTAGTAGAGACTGGTATTACAACAATTTAGATTATTCAAGACTTTCACAATATCAAATATGGCTAGCACATTATACAGGAAGTGTATCAAAACCAAGTAACTTCAAATATAACTACGATATGTGGCAATATACAAGTTCAGGTAAAGTATCTGGTATTAGTGGAAATGTGGATATGAATGTAGGATATAGAAGATATTAAAGGTGATTATATGAAAAAGATAAGAGTTTTATCAATAATAATAACATTGATAATGGTGTTAAATATTATAGCACCAACAACTTTTGCAATTTCAGAAAATTTAATAAACCAACAACAAGGAGCGGACTATGTCCGCTCTTATGATGAGAATTTGTTAAATAATGGAAATGTAAATAATAATATAGACTCAACAGAAGAGAGTGTTAAAGAAAATATAAATGAAGAAGATAAAGCAAATAGAAATGAATTAAACGAAGAAAATAGAAATGAGTCAAATGAAGAAGTATATAAAGAAACATCAAGTAATGGCTATGAATTAATTGAAGAAGATGAACAAAATGAAGAAACACAAAGTACAGAAGAAATAGTAGCATATAATATGCAAAATGAAGTTCAATTAACTTCAAATATAGCATTTTCAGCTTATGTGGAAACTAATGGATACAAAATAGGAACATATTTATCAAAAGGAATCTATTATTTATTTGTTCCAAAAGCAATAGACATTAGAAATTTAGCGATTAAATATCAATATGGAGTTGATATAAAGCAAGTATCTTCAGGGACAATAGATAATGTAAATAAAATAATAACAAATAATTTTGCAAATAATGATACACTAAAAATATTAGCAAATGATAATACAAATTATACAATTAAAGTAATGCAATCAGACATTCCAAGCATATGCATCAATTTAAAAAATGATGTATCATTACAAACTGTTCACGCAGGAAGCAAAGATACAAAATATGATGCATCTATGCAAATTATTGGAGCAACAGATAATAGTTACAACATTTCTGATAATAATATTCAATTTAAAGGTAGAGGAAACAGCACATGGAAAATGGATAAAAGAGGATACCAAATAAAATTAGATAAAAAACAGAATTTATTAGGAATTGGAAATGGAAAATCTAAAAAATGGGTATTATTAGCAAATCAAGCAGATAGAACACTATTAAGAAACAAAATTGCATATGATTTAGGAGTAGAAACAGGTTTAACTAATATTCCAAATTCAACATTTGTAGATTTATATATAAACGGAGAATATATTGGAAATTATCAACTATCTGACAAAGTAGAAACAGGTTCAAGTAGAGTGAACCTTACGAATGAAAAAGGAGTTTTAGTAGAACTTGATAACGAATATGGAAGATTTGAGCCATTATATTTTACAACTAAAAGTTCTAAAACAACATTTGCATTAAAAGAATCTTATGCAGGTGATAATGATTTAGGAGAAACAGCGGAAAAAGCAGCATTAAAAAGTTTTGAAAATTCTATAAATCAATTTGAAACAGCATTAAATGCAAATGCGAATTGGGAACAAATTAAAAAAATTATTGATGTTCAATCTTTTGCGAAATTATATTTAGTGATGGAACTTTCTGAAAATCCAGATGCACTTTATTCAAGTACATATTTTTATAAAGATGGAGATAATGACTTAATACATGCAGGTCCTGTATGGGATTTTGATGCAGCTTTTGGTTATTATAAATCAGATTATAAGGGAGGAAACTATAATACAGATTTTCTTTTAAATCATAGAAATACTTGGTATACAAAATTATTTCAATATAACCAATTTGTTGCATTGGTAAATGATATTTATAATAAAGAAATAAAAGCAAAATTTTATAATATTAATTCTAAAATAGATACACATATAGCAACTATGCCAAAATCAATAAAAATGAATTTTGTTAGATGGGATTATTTATTAGGAAATACTTTTGAAAATCCAACAACTACACCAAATGGAACAACATATGAATCAGAAGTAAAATATATGAAAAATTGGATATCAAAAAGAATTGCATATATGGATAATAGATATTCAACAAGTAGCGTTTTATATCAAGGACATATCCAAGATTATGGATGGGATAATATAAAAAAAGATGGACAAACAGTAGGTACAGTAGGACAGTCTAAAAGAATAGAAGCGCTTAGAATTTCACTACCAACAGAAGACAAAAATGTTCATATAAAATATCAAGCTCATGTGCAAGATATAGGATGGCAAAATTGGGTACAAGATGGTCAGCTTGCAGGAACAGAAGGTCAATGTAAAAGAATAGAAGGAATAAGAATAAAAATAGAAGGAATGCCAGATTATTCTGTTATGTATCGTGTACATATACAGAACATAGGTTGGCAAGATTGGAAATATAATGGAGAATTTGCAGGAACAGAAGGTCAATGTTTAAGAATAGAAGCCCTTGAAATTAAAGTGATGAAAACAAATTATTTAGGAAGCAAACAACAATCTGAAAATGCTAAAATAAATTATAGAGCACATATTCAAAATATTGGCTGGTCAGGATGGGGACAAGATAGCCAAATGATAGGAACGCAAGGTATGAATTACAGATTAGAAGGAATTAATATTAATGTTAATAGTAGAATTCTTCAAAATACAAATATTTCATATCAAGTTCATGTGCAAGATTATGGTTGGCAAGATTGGAGACAAAATGGTGCTTTTGCAGGAACAGAAGGAGCTTGCAAAAGATTAGAGGCAATTAGAATTAAGTTAGATAATGCTAAGTATTCAGTAAGATATAGAACTCATATACAAAATGTTGGTTGGCGGACCTTGGGTGGCAGATGGACAAATGTCAGGAACAGAGGGGCAATGTAAAAGATTAGAAGCAATTCAAATTGAAATTGTGGAAAGGTAATTATTACAATTTATAATTTATTATGTGCATCAAAGGTTATTATTTAATATTAATAAAAATAGGAGATTGATATGGAAAAATATTTAGAAAATTTAAATGAAGAAGTAAAGCAATATTTAAAAATATTGTCACCAGAATTTCCAGAATGGTTATTGGAATATATTAATACACCAGAGATTCTTAGATTAGATGGTATAGGACATTCTTGTGGTACACTATATACAAAAGTATATAATGATAGGTATTTTTATTCTGTATTAACTCATAGTATCGGAGTAGCATTAATTATATGGAATTTTACACATGATAGAAAGCAAACCCTTGCAGGGTTGTTTCATGATATAGCAACACCTGTCTTTAAGCATTGTATTGATTTTATGCTTGGAGATTCAGAAAAACAAGAAGCAACTGAAGAAAGAACAGAACAAATAATAAAAGATTCAAAAAGCATTATGAGATTATTAGAAAGAGATAATATAAAAATAGAAGAAGTTTCTAATTATCAAATTTATCCGATAGCAGATAATAATGCTCCAATGTTAAGTGCAGATAGACTTGAATATACTTTATGTGGTGGTCTATATCAAATTAAAGTATTTGACATAAAGAGTATAGAAAAATATTATAATAATATAGTAATACTTCAAAATGAAGATGGAACCCCTGAACTAGGATTTAAAGACAGAAAGATATGTGAAGACTTTATACATGATATTTCAAATTTATGGCCTCGTTGGATTGAAGATGAAGATAAAATATGTATGCAATTTATTGCAGATATTGTAAAATCTATGAATATAAAAGGATATATTACAATTGATGATTTATACAATCTTTCAGAAAAAGAAGTAATGCAACTAATTAAAACTTGTGATGATTCCTATATAAAAAATGCATTTAGTAATTTTCAATCTGCTACTAGAAATTCTATATATAAAAAAGATGTACCAAATAAAGATATTTACTGTACCACTGTAAAAGGTAAAAAGAGATATATAAATCCTTTAGTTATCAGTGAAAATACAATAGGCAGAATAAAAGATGTATCACCTATTGCAAACAAAGATATTAATAATTTTCTTAATATGAAAGAATACCAATATATAGGATTTAATTTTGACTTTAAACCATATACTTCTTAGCAAAATTATATATATCACTCTTACTGGGTCCCATTTTTGGGTATAGTTATGACTTGTGTTAAAGAAATTAGTAACATACAATATAAAAAAGTGCAAGAAAAGTCTTGTACTTTTTTTATTTAAATGGTATGATAAACAAGTAAAATTAGAAAGGAAGTATAGTTATGAAAATATTAATTACAGGAGCAAATGGAATGCTTGCAAAATCCGTAATAAAAAGATTAGAAGGAAATGAATTAATTTGCACAGATGTAGCAGATTTAGATATAACAGATGAAAATGCTGTATTAAAATTTGTAGAAGAAACAAAACCAGAATATATTATTAACTGTGCTGCTTATACAGCAGTTGATAAAGCAGAAGAAGCGGGAGAAATTGTAGAGAAAATAAATGCAATTGGACCAGAAAATTTAGCAAAAGCAGCAAAAAAAGTAGATGCAACATTAGTTCACATTAGTACAGAC
The DNA here is from genome assembly GCA_947572725.1 of uncultured Clostridium sp. Lineage (GTDB taxonomy): Bacteria > Bacillota > Clostridia > TANB77 > CAG-508 > CAG-269. The sequence continues at coordinate 48,406 of CANPDB010000004.1, forward strand.
TATGTATTTGGTGGAGATTTAGAAATAGAAAAAGATTATAAAGAAGATGACGCAAAATCACCAGTAACAGCTTATGGAATCACAAAACTACATGGAGAAGAAAAAATACAAGAAAACACTGACAAATATTACATTTTCAGAACAGCGTGGCTATATGGAGATGGAAACAATTTTGTAAGAACAATGTTAAACTTAGGAGAGCAAAGAGATGAACTTAGTGTTGTATGTGACCAACATGGTTCACCAACATATGCAGAAGATTTAGCAAATATCATTGGAGAAGCAATTGAAAAGAAAATACAATATGGAGTATATCACGCAACAAATGAAGGATATACAACATGGTATGATTTTACAAAAGCAATATTTGAATATGCAGGAGTAATATGTGAAGTAAATCCAGTTACAACAGAAGAATATATTGAAATGATGAAAATAACACAAGCAAAAAGACCAAAAAATTCTCAATTATCAAAAGCAAAATTAAAATCACAAGGAATTAATGTACCAGAATGGGAAGATGGTTTGAAAAGATACTTAAAAGAAGAAGGAAGGGTGTAGGAGACGTTCCTGTTCTCCCCGTAAAAGGGAGAAAGGACCACTCCTTAGACCATGTAATTTGATAAATAAAAAAGGAGAATAAAAAATGAAAAATAGAAAAGGAATTATATTAGCTGGAGGAAGTGGAACAAGATTATATCCACTAACAATAGCAATATCAAAACAAATTATGCCAGTATATGACAAACCAATGATTTATTATCCACTATCTGTATTAATGAATGCAGAAGTAAAAGAAGTTTTAATTATTTCAACACCAAGAGATATTGTAACTTTTAAGGAATTACTAGGAGATGGATCACAATGGGGAATGCATTTTGAATATAAAGTACAAGACAAGCCAAATGGACTAGCAGAAGCATTTATAATAGGAGAAGACTTTATTGGTGATGATAATGTAGTTATGATATTAGGAGACAATATGTTCTATGGTTCACATTTACCAGAAATATTAAAAAGAGCAAATGCTAGAGAAGATGAATCAACAATATTTGGATACTATGTAAAAGATCCAAGAGCATATGGAGTTGTTGAAGTAGATAAAAATGGAAAAGCAATATCAATTGAAGAAAAACCAGAAGAACCAAAATCAAATTATGCAGTACCTGGATTATATTTCTACACAAATGATGTAATAGAAATAGCAAAAAATGTAGAGCCATCAGCAAGAGGAGAATTAGAAATTACATCTGTTAATGATGAATATATGAAAAGAGGAAAACTAACAGTAGAAAAATTAGGAAGAGGAATGACATGGTTTGATACAGGTACACATGATGCATTATTAGAAACAGCAAGCTTTGTTCAAACAATAGAAAAAAGACAAGGTATGCAAGTAAGTTGTCCAGAAGAAATAGCTTATAAAAATGGCTGGATAACAGCTGAGCAATTATCAAAGTTAGCAGATAAGTATATGAAAACAGCATATGGACAATATTTGAAAGATTTAGCAACAAATAAATTTGGTGAAGAATAATAAAATGTGTGACAAAAGGGTCGGGTCTATTTGTCACATATAAATAATAGCTATATAGGTTTTTAGTTATAAAATATAAAATTCAATTCCTTACTGGTCGGGTTAATCATATAAATAAGTAACTTATATTTCATAAATATAAAAGTTAATCTATCTAATCTGTATGAATAGTACCCTTCCAAACTGTGCGTCATTGATTTTATATTTTATAACTAAAAAACAATAAGTTTAATAAATGTGACAAATAGAACCGACCCTTTTGTCACAAAGAAGGAGTGGAAATAGTGGGAAAGTTTAAGAAAATAGAGACTTCTATTGATGGAGTATATGTAATTGAACCAACAGTTTTTGGTGATAGTAGAGGCTATTTTATGGAGACATATAATACAACTGAATTTGCTGAGATAGGTTTAAATTATAATTTTGTACAAGATAATCAATCTAAATCTACTAAGGGTGTTTTAAGAGGCTTACATTTCCAAAAGGAAAATACTCAAGCAAAGTTAGTTAGAGTAATTAAAGGTGAAGTTTTCGATGTAGTAGTAGATTTAAGACCAGGTAGCAAAACATATGGAAAATGGGAAGGTGTAATACTTTCAGAAGAAAATAAAAAAATGTTCATGGTACCAAGAGGTTTTGCACATGGATTTTTAGTATTATCAGATGAAGCTGAATTTACTTATAAATGTGATGATATATATAATTATGAAGCAGAAGGTGGACTAGCATGGAATGACCCAGATGTAGGAATTAAATGGCCTATGGGTGATATGACAGAAGCAGATTTATTGACATCTGAAAAAGATGCTAAATGGCCATCATTAAGAGAATTAAAAGAAACAGATTTATTTAAAAATTTAAAATAGGACTTTAAATAGAAGTAATTTTATAAAGGAGTACAAAATTGATAGATATATTAAATGCAAAAAAAGTATTTAAAGAATACATTTTAAATTATGATATTCAAGAACCACGAATAAATATCAAAATAACTCATATGTATCATGTTGCTGAAAATTCTAGGAAAATTGCTAAATCATTAGGATTGTCAGAAGAAGAACAAAATTTAGCTGAGTTGATAGGTTTATTACATGACATAGGAAGATTTGAACAAGTTAGGTTATATCATACATTTTCAGATAAGATAAGCATTGACCATGGACAAAAAAGTGTAGAAGTTTTATTTGCAGATAATTGGATAAGAAAGTTTGTAGAAGACTCTAATAGTGATGCAATTATATATAAAGCTATTAATAATCACAATAAGTTTGAAATAGAAAAAGGATTATCTGAACAAGAATTGTTACATTGTAAAATCATTAGAGATGCAGACAATATAGATATATTTAGAGCAGTACTTGATCCTAACCAAAGACCTGAAGAATTTGGACATATAGGATGTGAAGATATTTCAAGAGAAGTTTTAAGCCCAGAATTTTTTGAAGAATTCAAAAAAGAAAAACTTTTAATGTATGCTAATGCAAAAAGTGATATGGACATTATGGTTGCAATTATAGCACACATATATATATTAAATTTCAAAATGAGTTTAGAAATAATAAAAGAAAATGATTACATTAATAAATTTGTAAAAAGATTAAATTGTCAAGATACATACACAAAAGAGAAAATGGATGAAATTGCAGAAATTGCAATGAACTATATAAATAAAAAAATAATATAATGTGAAAGGAAAGAATTAAAATGAGTAAAAATGTATTAGTAACAGGAGCAGCAGGTTTTATAGGAGCAAACTTTGCAGAATATTTTGTAAATAAACACCCAGATTATAAAGTAGTAGTAGTAGACAAACTAACATATGCAGGAAATATGGATAATCTAAAAAAAGTAGGAGACAAAATAGTTTTTGAACAAGCAGATATCTGTGATTTTGAAAAAATGAAAGAAATTTTTGACAAATACGATATAAATGGAGTAATTCATTTTGCAGCAGAGTCACATGTTGATAATAGCATAAAAAATCCATTTGTTTTCACACAAACAAATGTAATAGGAACACATACACTATTAGAAACAGCAAAACAAAAATGGGGAGAAGGAAGCGAGAATAAATTTGTACATATATCAACAGATGAAGTTTACGGTTCACTAGGAGAAGATGGATATTTTACAGAGAAATCTCCAATTCAACCAAGTAGTCCATATTCATCATCAAAAGCAAGTTCAGATTTAATAGCACTAGCATACAAAGAAACATATAAAATGAATGTTAATGTAACAAATTGCTCTAACAATTATGGACCATATCAACATAACGAAAAATTAATACCACATATGATTAAATTAGCTCTAAATGATGAAAAATTACCTGTATATGGAACAGGTAAAAATATAAGAGATTGGTTATATGTAGAAGATCACTGTGAAGCAATTGATTTAGTATTTCATAATGGAGTATCAGGAGAAAGATATAATATTGGTGGACACAACGAAAAAAGAAATATTGAAATTGTTAAATTAATATTACAAAGATTAGGAAAATCAGAAGACCTAATTGAATATGTTGAAGATAGAAAAGGTCATGATTATAGATATGCAATTGACCCAACTAAAATAAAAAATGAACTTGGTTGGTATCCAAAAACAAAATTTGAAGATGGAATAGTAAAGACAATTGATTGGTATTTAGCAAACCCTGATTGGTTAAAATAATATAAACAAAAGATAATTATCAAAGAGAAAAAATAAGAAAATGGATGTTGATAATTATGAATTTATTAGAGGATAAGACTTACAAAAGATTTTTCTGTTCTGGTATAGATGACGAAGAAGCTGTAAAAGAAGGAGTTATATATTATGCTTCTCAAAAAGTTTATGATAGACTTAGAGATAAAGATTGGTATAAAATACCTAATAATAAACTTTTAGAACAAATAATAAATGAAGCATTACCTAAATATAGACAATTTTATCGTTTTATTATATTAAATAATAATTATAAAAGTTGTGAATTTGATGTTGATAATAATCAATTAATACAAGATATAGAGAGAAAAATAAGTTTTTTGCTTAAAAGTAAAAGAAAAAGAGAAATTAAAGAAAATGGAGAGACAAAAATAATAGAAATTGATAGAATGATAGATACAAAGGCAGGAATATTTTTTACAAGAGAAGAAGTGGAGTGGTTGAATTTTAATCAAATGCCATACAAATATGGATGGAATGCACAAGGAGAAGTTGCTTGGACAAAGCAGATATATGATATTTTAGAAAAACTAGAAAATATAGAGTCAACAAATTTGGTACAATATTATGATTATTGGATACATACAAAGTTACAAAGAGTAATAAATAAACAATTTCCTGATGCCTCAGAGATTGCTTATGTACAAAAAGCTTGTGAAGAATTTGAAAAGAGAAAACAAGCAATAGAAGCAAAACAGAGTAATAAACAAAAAGAACAATAAATATAAAAATGAAAGGAAAAGTAGAGATTTTCTACTTGGAAAATATAGAAATGAAAGATATAAAAATATTTGCTTGCCCAACAGCAGAGGAATTTACACAAGAAATATGTGAAAATTTAAAATTAGAAATGGGAAAAATAAATTATCAAAAGTTTTCAAATGATAATAACTTTGTACAAGTTTTAGAAACTGTAAGAGAACAAGATGTATATATAGTACAAACAACAAGACCACCAGTAAATGAAAGAATAATGGAATTACTAATAACTATAGATGCAATGAAAAGAGCATCAGCTAAAAATGTAAATGTTGTGTTACCATATTTCCTATATTCTCGTTCAGACAAGAAAGATCAACCTCGTATACCAGTAACAGCAAAACTAATGGCACAACTTATAGAAGCAGCTGGAGCAACAAGAGTTATAACTTGTGACTTGCATAATCCAGCTATACAAGCATATTTTAATATTAACTGTGATAGATTAACAGCAGAATATTTATTAGAAGACTATTTTAAAAATAAGCAACTAGAGGATATGGTAATTGTTGCAACAGATGCAGGAAGCTCAAAAAAAGCATATAAATATTCGGAATTTTTTAAATGTCCAATTGCATTAGTAGATAAAAGAAGAGAAGGAAATGACGATAGAGCAATATCTAGTACTATAATTGGAGATGTAAAAAATAAAAATGCAGTTATATTTGATGATGAAATAGATACAGCAGGTTCCATGATGGAAACTGTAAAAGTATTACAAAAGTTTGGTGCAAAAAGCATTTATGCAGGTGCTACTCACGGAGTTTTATCAGGACCAGCAATTGAAAGAATAAAAAATTCAGGTATAAAAGAAATGGTAGTAACTAATACTATTCCACTTCCAGAAGAAAAGAGAATAGAAAATATAACAGTGTTATCTATTGCACCATTATTTGCAGAAGCAATCAAAAGAGTTAATGAAGAAAGACCATTAGGAGAATTATTTTGTAATGTATAAAATATTATTATATGGTTATAGAATGAAAAGGAGAATGACACTTATGAATAAAAAAAGAATATTAACAGGAGATAGACCAACAGGAAGATTACATATAGGTCATTATTTTGGCTCATTAAAAAAGAGAATAGAACTACAAGAAAGTGGAGAATATGACCCATATATATTAATTGCAGATGTTCAAGCACTAACAGACAATTTTAACAATCCAGAAAAAGTAAGGAAAAATGTAAGAGAAGTTGCAATTGATTATTTATCAGTAGGAATAGACCCAAATAAAACAACAATATACATACAATCAATGATACCAGAAGTTGCAGAACTAACAGTCTTTTATTCAAATTTAGTAACAATAGCAAGATTACAAAGAAATCCAACAGTAAAAACAGAAATAGCACAAAAAAAAGAATTGTTTGGAGAAAGTGTAACATATGGATTTTTAGGGTATCCTGTAAGCCAAGCTGCTGATATAACGGCATTTGGGGGTGCATTAATACCAGTGGGAGAAGACCAACTTCCATTGATAGAACAATGTAGAGAAATAGTAAGAAAATTCAACTCTATATATGGAGAGACATTAATAGAGCCAGAAGCAGTACTATCTAGTGGAAAAAGAATAAAAGGCTTAGATGGAAACGATAAAATGGGAAAATCATTAGGAAATGCGATTTATTTATCAGACAGTGAAGAAGAAATAACAAAAAAAGTAATGAGTGCAGTAACAGATCCAAATCGTATAAAAAAGGATGATTTAGGAAATCCTGATATATGTATGGTTTCATACTATCATAAACTATTTAGTACAAAAGAAGAAGTTGAAGCTGTATGTTCAGAATGTAGAGAAGGTAAAAGAGGATGTGTTGCTTGTAAAAAGCAATTAGCAAAAAACATAATAGAAGAATTAAGACCAATAAGAGAAAAAAGAGCTTATTATGAAGCACATCCAGAAGAAGTAGATAAAATTCTAATAGAAGGAACAAAAAAGGCACAACAAGAAGCAAAAGAAACAATGAAAAAAGTAAAAAAAGCAATGAAACTAGATTATTTTAAATAGTGTGACAAGAGGGGCGCCCCTTTTTGCCACATTTAATAATACTCTTTATGCACTTTTGAATTATAAATAAAATTTATTCAATTCTTCGGCCACGCTACATTATAAACAAATTCTAAAATTAACAAATAGGCCCCTCTCAAATACAAGTTTGAGATTCTCCCATTTGTTAATTTAAGAATTTATATTATAATTCCACTTGCATTCATAATTTAATAAATTTTATTTATAATTCAAATGCAACTATACATTATAATTATGTGACAAAAAGGGACGTCCCTCTTGTCACAAAAAAGGAGAGAATATGTTTACAGATTATACAAAAATAGTAATTAAAGCAGGCGATGGTGGTAATGGTGCAGCGACATTTCGTAGAGAAAAGTATGTAGCGGCTCGGTGGACCTGATGGTGGAGATGGTGGCAATGGTGGAAGCATTTATTTTCAAGTTGATAAAGATAAAAATACTTTAATTGATTTTAGATATAACAAAAAGTTTAAGGCTAAAAATGGCGAAAACGGAAGTGGAAATCATTGTAATGGAAAATATGGAGAGGATTTATATATAAAAGTTCCAAGAGGTACTGTTGTTAAAGATGCTAATACAGGTAAAGTTGTTGTGGATTTATCTGAGCCAGCTCAAAAAGAACTTGTTCTAAAAGGTGGTCGTGGAGGAAGAGGTAATTCACATTTTGCAACAGCAACTAGACAAGCTCCAAGGTTTTCAGAAGATGGAGAAAAAGGAGAAGAAAAAGAACTTATTTTAGAATTGAAATTATTAGCAGATGTTGGATTATTAGGTTTTCCAAATGTAGGAAAGTCTACATTTTTAGCAACTGTAACAGAAGCTAAACCTAAAATTGCAAATTATCATTTTACAACATTAGAGCCAAATTTAGGAGTTGTAAAAACTAAAAACGGTGATGGATTTGTAATTGCAGATATACCTGGAATAATAGAAGGTGCAAGTGAGGGTGTTGGTCTTGGAATACAGTTTTTAAGACATGTAGAAAGAACTAGACTATTATTACATTTTTTAGATATTTCAGGACAAGAAGGAAGAAATCCTGTTGAAGATTTTTATGCTATTAATGAAGAGTTAAAAAAATATAGTGAGAAATTGAGTAAAAGAAAGCAAATAATAGTAGCAAATAAAATTGATGTAATGCAAGATGAAACTTTATTAAATGGAGTAAAAGAATTAGCAAAAAAAGAAGGATTAGAAATATATCAAATATCAGGTGCAACAAAACAAGGAGTACAAGAATTAATTGACCATATATCAGAAATATTAGAAACATTACCAAAAGAAGACTTAATAGAAGTAGAAGATAAAATAGTATATACGTTAGAAGATGAAAAACAACAGTGGGAAGTTAAAAAACAAGATGAAATTTTCATTGTTACAGGAAAAGCAGTAGAAAGGTTAATGGGAAGAGTTAATATAGAAGATAATGAATCAATGTATTACTTACAAAAAAGTTTGAAAAATATGGGGATTGAAGATAAGCTAAAAGAAATGGGAGTATGTGAAGGAGATACTGTTATTATTGCTGATTGGGAATTAGAATGGTATGAATGATGTAATGTAATAAAAATAAGTCAAATTAGAAACAAAACTGCATAATAGCATTTATTATAATATTATTACAACAAATCTTTTTTCATAATAATTGCACTTTCGTTTTTATAATAATTTTTTCGAACACCAATTTTTTGAAAATTATATTTTGTATATAAATCAATTGCATTAGAATTATTTTCATTAACTTCTAAAGTAATTGATTTTACATTTAGGCTTTTTGAAATTGTAATTAAATTTTTTAATAGAAGACAACCAATTCCTTGTCTTCTATAATTTTTTTTAGTTACAATATTCATAATATCTGCTTCATTTAAAACAATTTTTAGACCTGCAAAACCAACAATTTCATCATCGCTTTTTGCAACAATATATTTAGAAGAAGAACTAGACAATTCTTCTTCTAAAACTTTTTTATTCCAAAAGTCATCAAAATCAGTTGTTAAAATATCTTCTATTTTTTCTAAATCAGATAATTTCATTTCTGTTATAATTACTGACATAATAAGGCAAATCCTTTCTATTTAGTTCTTTTGTGTGAAAGCTTACTATATGATTTTTTCATACCAAAAATAACAATTATTGTTTTTTTTCTTCCAGTTGTCTTTGAGCTTGAGGTTTTCTCAAGTATAAAGGCAAAACATCGGACAATTTGTTATTTTTAAACTTTTCTAAACCTGCTAAACCAAGTGAATAAGAATTTAATTCATTTTTATCAGAGAAATTGCAACTTCCAAAAGTAGAATTTAAGTAATCTTTATAAATTACTGAACCATCTCCAACAAAAGTAATATTTTTATTTTTAAATTCAGATGATAGAGTTTTAAAAATTTCAATAGTATCTGCTTTAGGTTCAACTATTTCTATAATTTTATTATTTTGTAACTGATAAACAGCATAATAACAATTATCATTTTTACAATCTATAATACTACATATAAAATCATTTTCTTGTATATCATGTTTAATATTATAAACTAGGCTTTCTAAAGAACTGATGCCAATACACGGAATATTTAAGCTATCATTAAAAGCTTTAATAGTTGCTACACCAATTCTAATTCCAGTAAAAGATCCAGGTCCTTTATCACAAACAATTAAATCAATATCATGTAAAGATAAATTATTTTTAGAAAAGGCTGAATTAATCATAGGCATTAAATTTTCAGAATGAGTTCGCCCAGTATTATTATCTAAATTACAAATTAAATTGTTATCATCTAAAATAGAAACTCCACAAATATCACTTGCAGTATCAATACTTAATATTTTCAAAACAATCCTCCCATCTACTACCAAAAGTATCTATATTTAATATCCTAATATTTTCATCATTTTCATCTTTTTCAAAGGAAATATGTAAATATTCTTTAGGTAAGGCATCTTTGATTAATTCGCCCCATTCAATTAAGCAAATGCCTTTTTCAAAATATTCTTCTCCACCAATTTCATAAAATTCGGAAGAATCTTCTAATCTATATACATCAAAATGATAAATAGATATATCATTTTTTGAATATTCATTTACAATTGTAAATGTAGGACTAGAAATTTCATTTTCTAAGCCAAAGTATGTTAAAAAACCTTCTACAAATTTTGTTTTTCCAGAGCCTAAATCTCCAGTTAAAACAATAGTATCTGTTTTATTTGAAATTCTTGCTAAATTTTTTGCTAAGATCATAGTTTCTGTTTCATTATGCGATATTGATTTATATTTACTCATTTTTTGCCTCCTATATAATATCAACATTATAATACAAAAGTATTAATAATTCAATATTTTGTTACAATTCACAGCTTATTTACTCGCTCCCAGAAGTTTATATTTCAATATTTTTTCGTTATCCCCATTTAAGAAAATGTATCTCGCTATCGCTCAAACATTTTCTAAAACGGTCCCCACAATTTCACTTCAAAATATTGAAATATAAACTTCTTCGCGCTATTCAAGATAATTCTTACTGAATTGTAACTCTTTAGTTATTCTACTATTTCAAATATCGCCGTGAATTGTAACCAATATTTCAAAAATAACTAAAAAATTATAAAAAAAGGGTTGATATATTTTTTCACTTGTAATATAATCGTAACATAATTGTAATAAAAAAGAAAAGAAAATATAGAAGGGAAGATATCCATGTTTAAATTTGGTTTTGGACAAGATATAGGAATAGATTTAGGAACTGCTACAGTAATAGCATATGTAAAAGGAAAAGGGATTGTATTAAGAGAACCATCTGTAGTAGCTGTTGACAATAACACAGGAGAGGTAGTAGCAGTTGGACAAGAAGCAAGAAGAATGCTTCGGAAGAACCCCAGGAAATATCGTTGCAACTAGACCATTAAGAGATGGAGTAATTTCTGACTATACTGTAACAGAAAAAATGCTAAAATATTTTATAAAAAGAGTATGTGGAAAATTTATATTTGCACCAAGAATTATGATATGTATCCCATCACAAGTAACAGAAGTTGAGAAAAAAGCAGTAATAGATGCAGCAACACAAGCAGGAGCTAGAAAAGTATGTTTAATAGAAGAACCAATTGCAGCAGCAATTGGAGCAGGAATTGATATATCAAAAGCCTGTGGAAATATGGTAGTAGATATTGGTGGAGGAACAGCAGATATTGCAGTAATATCATTAGGAGGATCTGTTGTAAGTGAATCTCTTAAAGTAGCTGGAGATAAATTTGACGAATACATTGTAAAATATATTAAGAAAAAATATAACATAATGATTGGAGAAAGAACAGCAGAAGACCTAAAGGTGAATATAGGATGTGTATATCCAAAAATTCAAGATGAAGATATGGAAGTAAGAGGAAGAGACCTAGCTACAGGACTTCCAAAAACTTTAAAAGTCCATTCAAGTGAAATGTTAGAGGCATTAATTGAACCTGCAATGATGATAGTAGATAGTGTACACTCTGTATTAGAGAAAACACCACCAGAATTAGTAGCAGATATTAGCGACAGGGGAATTTATATGACAGGTGGAGGTTGCTTAATACATGGTTTAGATAAATTGTTACAAGAAAAAATTGGAATTAATGTAATGATAGCACAAGATACAGTTTCATGCGTTGCCTTAGGTACAGGTAAGGCTTTAGATAATTTAGATATATTAAAATAATATGATAAAACTTTTAATCTAAAAAAGATTAAGAGTTTTTTATATTGTAGGAAAGTTTTACACAGCATACTTTATCTGTAATCGCTAAAGCTCAACAGCTAAAGAATCCTAGTAGGAGGACTTTCTGTACAAGATAATTAAATTTTAATCGATTGACATAAAAATATTGAAAACACACTAAAAATATGTCATAATAATACAGATAATGTAGAAAGAAAGCGAGAAACAATATGGACGTTAAAAATAAAAAAGTAGCATTTATAACACTAGGATGCAAAGTAAATCAATATGAAACAAATGCAATGACGCAAAAATTTATAGAAAAAGGATATAACATAGCAGAAAATGGAGAAAAATCAGATATATGCATAATTAACACATGTACAGTAACAAACATTTCAGACAGGAAATCAAGACAGATGTTAAGAAAAGTAAAAGAAATAAACCCAGAGGCAATAATTGTAGCATGTGGATGCTATGTACAAGTAGCCAAAGAAGAAATAGAGAAAATGGAAGAAATAGATATAGTATTGGGAAATAATGAAAAAAAAGATATAGTAACATATGTAGAAACATATATAAAAGAACAAGATCAAGAAATTAATATGCAAGATGTTATGGAGCAAAGAGAATTCGTTGACTTTGGAAATATTACATATACAGAAAAAACAAGAGCAGTAATAAAAGTACAAGATGGTTGTGATAGATTTTGCTCATATTGCATTATTCCATATGCAAGAGGGAGAGTAAGAAGTAGAAAACCAGAAAGTATTTTATCTGAAATTAAAGAAATTGTGAAGAAAGATATAAAAGAAGTAGTAATTACAGGAATCCATATTGCATCTTATGGAAAAGACTTTAAACAAGAATATAAGTTAATAGACTTATTAGAAGAAATTAACAAAATTGAAGGTGTTCAAAGAATTAGACTAGGTTCAATAGAACCACTTTTAATAACAGAAGAATTTATAAAAAGATTAAATAAATTAGAAAAAGTATGTCATCACTTTCATTTATCATTACAAAGTGGATGTAATGAAACACTAAAAAGAATGAACAGAAGATATACAACAGAAGAATTTGAAAATATAGTGAATATATTAAGAAAAAATTATAAAGATGCAATACTAACAACAGATATAATTGTAGGATTTCCAGGGGAAACAAATGACGAATTTGAAAAAACATATAAATTTTTAGAAGAAATTAAATTTTATAAAATGCACATATTTAAATACTCTCCAAGGAAAGGAACAAAGGCAGCGGTAATGCAAGGCCAAATAGATGGAAAGAAAAAAGAAGAAAGAAGTAAAAAATTAATTTTATTATCAGATAAGAATGAAAAAGAATATAATAAAAAATATCTTGGAAAAGAAGTAGAAGTATTGTTTGAAGAAGAGAAAGATGGCTTTTATAAAGGGCATACTAAAAATTATATTTTGGTATATTATAAAACAAATCAAAATTTACAAAATAAGCTAAAGAAAGTAATTTGTAAAGAAGTTGAAAATAATTATATAATAGCAGAATAAGAAAAAGTTAAATGCAAGACAATTATATCTTTTGGAATAAATTTTGTGGCTTCCTACATAAACTAAGAAATTCTAAAATTATTTTATGGCACCCTTCCATCAGTAGATGAACTCTTTCCATAAAATAATTTAATAATTTCTATGTTTACTCCAGTCACACACAGAATTTATTCCAAAAGATATAATTGTCTTGCATTTACATGTAATGTAATTGTAATACAAGTGAAATCAAGATTTAATATTATTTCAACTGATTCTGCTTGAAAATCAAAGAGAATTATAGTATAAATAAAATATGAAAAAGCTATTAAACAAAGGAGGAAGCAAGATGGCAGATTTAGGAGAAGAAGTAAAAAAAGCAGGAGTATTTGGAAGAGTAGAACTAGGAGAAAATACAGAAACAATACAAAATGCAGGAACAATTAGAAATGAAAATTTACCAGTAAAAGCAGGATTTTGGTCAAGTTTTAAAGCATTCTGGTTACAAGAAATTGATTGGAATAAAGAAATAAAAGTTGAATTAACACCATATCAACAAAAAGTTGAAGATGAAATAAATGAATTCTTACATCAAGAAATCACATGGGGGAAAGTGCGTGACTTTTTATTTCAAGAAGTAACATTTAAGAAAAAAACAAAAGCATAAAAGAAATGTGAAAATTATGTGAATTTTATTAAATAGAGATAAAGTGAGAAAAATGATAGAAAATGCAAAAAAACCAACATTTTCTATCGTTTTTTTACGAAAAAAGTATTGCAAAAAATTGACTTTATTGATATCATTATATAGAGTAAAAATATTATGCAAAATAGTATGTTAAGGAGAAAAAAATGATAGAATTTAGAAACGTGACAAAAACATATGATACAGGAACAAATGCCGTAAAAAACGCCAATTTTGTTATAGATAAAGGAGAATTTGCTTTTTTAGTAGGTTCATCTGGAAGTGGTAAATCAACACTAATAAAATTAATATTAAAAGAAGAAGAACCAACATCAGGAAATATAATTATAAATGGAAAAGATACAACATTTTTAAAATCAAATAGAGTACCATTTTTAAGAAGAAGTATGGGGGTAGTGTTCCAAGACTTTAGACTTCTACCAGATAAAACAGTATATGATAATGTAGCATATGCAATGTATATAGTAAGAGCAACTCCTAGACATATTAGAAGACAAGTACCAATGGTATTATCATTAGTAGGACTAAGTGGAAAAGCCAAAATGTATCCTAATGAGTTATCAGGAGGAGAACAACAAAGAGTAGCATTAGCAAGAGCATTAGTAAATAATCCATCTATGCTTATTGCAGACGAACCAACAGGAAACTTAGACCCAGACACAGCTTGGGAAATAATGAACCTATTAAATGATATTAATTTAAGAGGAACAACAGTTGTAGTAGCAACACATGCAAAAGACATTGTAGATAAAATGAAAAAAAGAGTAATCCATGTAAACAAAGGCAAAATAGTAAGAGATGATAAAAAAGGTGGGTATGATTGTGAAATATAATAGATTAGGATATTTAATAGGAGAAGGATTTAGCAACGTATTTAAAAATAAAAAATCTACTGGTGCATCACTAATGATAATGTGTGCAACAATGATAATATTTGGAATTTTCCTAATACTAGGCGAAAACATCAATCACTTTGTATCAGAAGTAGAATCAGCACAAGGAATACAAGTATTTATTAATAATGATGCTACAAAAGAACAAATTGAAGAAATAGGAGAAAAAATAAGAAAACTAGATGGAGTAAGTACTACAGAATATGTTTCAAAAGAAGCAGCTTTAAACCAAATGAAAGAAAGATTTGGCGATAAACAAGATTTATTAGCAGGATATGAAGAAAATAACATTTTTCCAGCATCTTATGTTGTAACATTAACAGATTTAAAAATGAGCAAAACAGTTCAAGACCAAATTTTAACATTTGAAAATGTAAAAAAGATAACAAGTAAAGACGAAACAGTATCAACACTTATAAATTTAGCTAATGGAATAAAAATAGTAACAGGAGTTATCTTAGTTTTATTAGTTGTGATTTCAATTTTTATAATATCAAATACAATAAAACTTACTGTACATGCAAGAAGAAAAGAAATTTCAATTATGAAATATGTAGGAGCAACAAATGGATTTATAAGATGGCCATTTATTGTGGAAGGTATGATAATTGGAATAATGGCAAGTAGTATATCAATTGTATTAGTAGGAGGGGTGTACAGCTTTATTGCTAGCAAACTAGTAAATGCACCATTTATGCAAATGATAAATATGAGTTTAGTAAGTTTTGCAGATATGTTTAATTCAATTATATTTGTATATATGCTATTAGGAATTGGAATAGGAGCAGTACGGAAGTGTTATTTCCATGAGAAAATATTTAAAAGTATAAAGGAGAAGACATGCGTAAAATTTTATGTATTGTTTTAGCTTTTGTAATAATTAGTTTTAGTATATTTTCATATGTATTAGCAGAAGAAGATACACAAAATGAAAATACAAATAAATCAACAGCAGCTGATTTACAAGCAGAACAGCAACAACTACAACAGCAAATTGAAGAAGCAAATGAAGAATTAGATAGTGTACAGGAGGAGCTAAGCGATAATTTACAACAGGTTCAAAAATTAGATGAAAAAATAGAAAAATCACAAAACGAATTATATGAGCTAGATATTAAAACTGAACAATTACAAAACTCAATAGAGAAAATTGAAAAAGAGCTAAAAATATTAGAAGAAAAATATAATAAGCAAGAAGAAATATTATCACAAAGACTTATAACTATGTATGAGTCTGGTGATACAAATTATCTAGATGTAATTTTAAGCTCAAGAAGTGTTTCTGATTTCTTATCCAATTATTTCCTAATTACAGAGTTAACAAACTACGATACAGAATTATTAGAAGAAATAGGACAAAAAAAGGACCAAATAGAATTAACAAAGAAAAAACTAGATAATGATAGAGAACAATTAGTAACAATCAAACAAAATCAAACAAAAACAGCAAAAATATTAGAAAATACAAAAATTGTTAGAGAAAACTATATTGCAAAGCTATCAGAACAAGAAAAAGACATTCAAAGTAAAATAGATGAATATAATGCAAGATTTAATGAAATCAATCAGGAAATATTAGAACTAGCAAAAGAAGGATTAGAAACACAATATATTGGAGGAGAAATGGCATGGCCAGTTCCAGGATATACACGAATTACTTCAAAATATGGAATGAGATACCATCCAATATTACATTATACTAAATTACACACAGGAATGGACATTGGAGCGCCTATGGGAGCAAACTTTATAGCAGCAAATGACGGAATTGTAACAAAAGCAAGTTTTAATACTGCATATGGAAATATGGTAATAATCGACCATGGTGGAGGAATTTCAACTTTATATGCACATGGTTCTGAAATATTAGTTACAGTTGGGCAAGTTGTTAAAAGAGGAGAACCAGTATTAAAAGTTGGTTCAACAGGATATTCAACAGGAGCACATGCACATTTTGAAGTGAGAATAAATGGTGTTGTAACAGACCCAATGCCATATGTAACAAGTGGGGTTATTCCTAAAAATAATACAAAAGAATAAAAGTCATAAAGTATTTGTAACTTCAAAAAAATATAATAAATTAGAAAATGTAATAGTAGATATAAAAAAAGATATAGAAATAGGAGGAAAAACTTATGAAGAAAATAAGTTTAAAAATATTAGGAATAATATTACTAATAGTAGTAGTTATACAAAGTAATATGGTATTTGCAACTTCAACAACAGATTTAAAAAATGAGCAAAATGCAAATAATAAAAAAATAAATGAAGTACAATCTGATTTAGAGGAAGTTAAAGCACAAAAATCTGAAACAGTAAAACAAGTAGAAGAATTATCTACACAAATTGATTCATATCAATCACAAATAGATGAATTAGATAATCAAATTGCAGAATTAAATACAAAAATTCAAAATTCACAACAAAAGTTAAACAAAGCTCAAGAAGATTATACAAAACAGCAAGAATTACTAGATGCGAGACTAGTTGCTACTTATGAAGCAGGAGAAACTTCTTATCTAGATGTTATTTTAGCGTCAGAAAGTATTACAGATTTAATATCTAATTATTATCTAGTAACAGAACTTGCAACAAATGATTCTGAATTGTTAGAAGGAATACAAAAACAAAAAGAAGAAGTAGAACAAGCAAAAAAACAATTAGAAGACAGTAAACAAGAATTATCAACTTCTAAAGCAAGTAAACAAAGTGTAGCTACACAGTTACAAAATACTAAACAAGAAAAAAATAAACAAATAGAACAGTTATCTGGAGAAGAAAAAGAATTACAAAGCAAAATAGAAGAATTAAATCAAGCAAATAGATCTATAGATTCTAAAATAAAAGCAATGCAAGCACAAATAGAAGCAGCTAAAAAACAGAGCGTTGCATCTGGAAATGCCAATGTAATAAGCAAACCAAGTTCTAGTGGATTTATAAAACCAGTTAATAGTTATGTTACAACTGGAATGTATTATAAAAGTGGACAATATCATGGTGCTGTAGATTTTGGGGCAGGAGGAATTAATGGTGCACCAGTACATGCAGTAGCAGATGGTATTGTTGTTACAGCAGAAGCTTTAACATATAGTTATGGAAATTATATTATAATAGCACATTACAATGGATTATATACATTATATGCACACGGACAAGCAGGTTCTATAGCGGTATCAGCTGGACAAACTGTAAAACAAGGTCAGCAAATTATGAGAGTTGGTTCAACAGGTAATTCAACAGGTCCTCATTTACATTTTGAGGTAAGAGTAAGCCCTGGATTATATGCAAATAGAGTAAATCCAATGAATTATCTATAATTTAGTTATTATAAATAAAAAAATACATATAAATATATAAATGGAAATGTCCCAATAGGGACTTTCTATTATATAAAATGTTTGTTACTATTCATAATTAATTTATATTTGCTAAAGATTTATAATATATTATTTTTTATACATTCCCAACTGCTAACAGTTTGTAGATAAACTTCTGTGGTGCAGTTGCTCCTCGAATTTTATTAACAAACTGTAACTTGTTGGTCCCCACATTCATTTCTAAAAAATAATATATTATAAATCTTTAGTTAATCTGCTGTTTAAAATAAGGCTGTAAATTGTAGTGAAATATAATTTGTAAGAACGAAGAGAGAGTTAAAAGATAATTAGCTTTTTCAACCAGATTTGTACCTAAGGGAAGGAATGAAATAAAAAATGGAAGAAAAAAAGAGATTTAAAGTATATAAAATAATAATGCTAATTGTAATAGTGGCATTTGTAAGTTTTTTAATAACATCAATAGGAATGTATCAATATTTTACAAATAGCGGAAATACAGGGAAATATTTCATTATGTCATCAAAAGATAGTGACATAGCTAGTCAAATAAGCAAATATAAATCAATTATTGATAAATATTATCTAGGAGAAGTTAATGAAGAAAAATTAAAAGAAGGTGCAATTAAAGGATATATTGAAGGATTAGATGACCCATATACAGAATATATATCAAAAGAAGATATGCAAGATTTTCTTGATGATACAACAGGTAACTTTGTTGGAGTAGGTATATATATGGTAAAAGATAGCGAAAAAAACAAAGTAATGGTATTATCGCCAATAAAAGATAGTCCAGCTGAAAAAGCAGGAATATTACCAGGAGACTTAATTGTATCAGTAGATGATGTGCAATACACTGCTGATGATATGTCAATTTTAGCCAACAAAATAAAAGGGGAAGCAAATACAACTGTAAAATTAGAAATCTTAAGAGGAACAGAAACAAAAATTTTTGAATTAAAAAGAGAAAACATTAAAGTAAATCCAGTAGAAGGAAAGAAATTAGAAAATGATATAGGATATATTTCATTTTCATCATTTGATGAGGGAACAGCAGAAGACTTCAAAAACAAATATCAAGAATTAGAAAAACAAGGAATTAAATCACTAATTATAGATTTGAGAAATAATGGTGGAGGAATTGTTGACGAAGCTTTAAAAATAGCAGATTATATTGTAGATAAAGATTCAGTTTTATTATATGAAGTAGATAAAAATAACAATGAAGAAGTAGAAAAGGCAAAAAATAATCCAATTATTAATATGCCAATTATTATATTAACAAATAAAAATACAGCAAGCTCATCAGAAATTTTAGCAGGAGCTTTAAAGGATTTAGGTAAAGCGAAAACAGTAGGAGATAAAACATATGGAAAGGGTGTAATTCAGCAATTACTAACATTGCCAGATGGAAGTGGATTAAAAATAACATCACAAAAATATTTAACACCAAATAAAACAGAAATTAATAAAATAGGAATTGAACCAGATGAGAAGGTAGACTTACCAGCAACAGTTACAAACATTTTAAGAGTGGAAGAAAAAGATGATACTCAATTACAAAAAGCAATAGAGATGTTAAAATAAAATTAACATATTAAATTTATTATATTTTTTCTAAAGTAACTCCCAACTTCGGACCAACTGTAACTAAAGTAACAGTTGGTAACCTTGTCGGTCCCCCCGAATTGTTACTTTATAAAAAATATAATAAATTTATATATAATATTAACAACTTTGAATAGTAACAATTAAGGGGAATTATAAGGAGAGAATTATGAATTTACCAAATAAATTAACAATATTTAGAATTATATTAGTACCAATAATGGTAATTGTCCCATTTTTAGGAATACAAAGTGAATTATTTGGAATACCAGTAACATATTTAGTAATAGATGCTATATTTGTTATAGCTTCTATTACTGATAAAATAGATGGATATTTAGCTAGAAAAAATGATCAAGTAACTACATTTGGTAAATTTTTAGACCCATTAGCAGATAAAATATTAGTATTAGCAGCAATGATTATGCTAGTTGAAATGAATAAATTACCAGGTTGGATTCCAATTATTGTACTAGCAAGAGAATTCATAATTTCAGGATATAGACTAATAGCAGTAGAAAAGGGAGGAGTAGTAATTGCTGCCTCAAACTGGGGAAAACTAAAAACTGTAACTCAAATGATAGCAATAATATTAGCTTTTGTTGATTTAAATGCGTTCGGTGAGTGTTTTACAGGAAATCTTCAAGGAGTGCCATTAATATTTAATATTATAGTAACAGTTATGATGTTAATACAAACATTAGCAACAATTATATCTGGTATAGAATATATGAAGGGTGCAAATAAAATTATTAAATAAAACTGCTTGACAAAATTAGTTTTTTGCCGTATATTAGAAAAAGCTTTTCAAAACAAATAGTTATTAACTTAAATTAAGGAGGAACATAAACAATGGAAGAGAAAGAGGTATTATTAACACAAGAAGGATACAATAATTTAGAGAAAGAATTAAATTATTTAAGAACAGAAAAAAGAGCAGAGATAGCAGATAGAATAAAGGTAGCATTAGGATTTGGAGACTTGTCAGAAAACTCTGAATATGACGAAGCTAAAACAGCACAAGCTGAAAATGAAGTTAAAATCGCAGAATTAGAAAATAAAGTAAGACATGCAAAAATTATAGATGAAAAAGATATTGATACAGAGACAGTACAAGTAGGAAATATTGTAAAAGTTTTAGATATGGAATTTGATGAAAAAATTGAATATACAATTGTTGGTTCAACAGAAGTAAATTTAGCAGAAAATAAAATATCTAATGAATCACCATTAGGAAGTGCTTTATTAGGAGCAAAGAAGAATCAAGTTGTTGAAGTAAGTGCACCAGCAGGAATTATGAAATATAAAATTTTATCAATAAAAAAATAAAAAGGTGGATGCCCCTAGAGGGGAATCCATCTTTTTGCATAAGCCTAGTACACACCCTAGAATATTATATCCGAAGATCCAAAAAGCTGAAACGTGTACCATCTTTTTCTGTTTGACTAACTCCAGTTACTTGAAAATCTGAACCTGGACTTATGAGGTCAATAAAATTATTGAATGTGTATTCCTCATCTGGAACGAAATATATGCTAGTCCACTTCCAGATAAGTACAAACTTATCGGTTTTACGATTATACATATAAATTGTATCCGCATTTGTACCACATTCATCAACGGTACGAATGGCAACTGCTATTTTTTCAATATCAGTGCACGTCTTTATCTTTTTACGATAAAGGATGTTTTTAGCTTTTGCATTATCTCCACGCATAAAATCTAGGTGCCGCTTATTGGTGTGTAATAAAGTTTCCTTTAAAATGTCTAATTTTGTTTTTGTCATAATAAATCCCTCCTGAAATTTCTTTGTGAAAGAAATTTCAGGAGGGATTTATTATCACGATGCCTTATTTTATTGCTACAATAGACATTAAATCTATACTTATATTATACAATGATTAACATAATTTGTCAAATCGAATATGATAATTAGTTAAAATTAAAGTTTTATAGCAGATTCTAATGCAAGAGTAATCATCTTATTTAAACCATTTTGTCTATCTTCAGCTGAAGCATTTTGTTTAGGTAAATTTGAATTAACATTTGTATCAACAACACTCATTAAGCAAGAAGCATTTTTATTTAGCATTTTTGCGACATAAAATAGAGCAAATGCTTCCATTTCTGCTCCTATAGGTTCTAAATCTTTAGGAATTCTATCTAAAACTTTTTGTAAATCAGGTATATATAAATCAAAAAATTCCATACATGATGTAGTTCCTTTTACAATAGGAATATTAATTTCATTTGAAGTTTCTTCTATTACATTATTTAATTTTGAAGAAGAAGATACTAGATGACAATTTTCATTATTTGCATTTAAAGCAAAGTTACTTTCTGAAAAAACTTGCTCAGATAAAATAATATCAAATAATTTTAAAGATGGAGTATATCCTCCGCAAGATCCAATTCTTATAATATTTTCAACATTATAAAATTTGTATAGTTCATAACAATAAATTCCCATACTAGGCATTCCCATTCCAGATGCCATAACTGTTATCTTTTTTCCTTTATATGTTCCAGTATATGCGAACATATTTCTTACATCATTTACTAAAGTATAATTTTCTAAAAAGTTTTCTGCTATATATTTTGCTCGTAAAGGGTCTCCAGGCATAATTACAGTTTTTGCAATATCATTTAAATTCGCACTATTATGTGGTGTAGACATTTTGATTCCTCCTTTATTATATTTTTTGAGAATTTGATTTAGTATAATTATAGTTCAGTTAAAAAATACAAACTTCTTTCTACTATTAAAAATAGTTTTAACTAAACTGTAAGTTAGTATAACAATAAATCATAAAAAATGCAAAGAGTTAAAAATTTTAAGCAATTATCATATAAAATTGACATAATTATGTAAATTTGATAAAATATAGATAGAGCAAATGGAATGCACAGAAAGGAGAGGCTATGATAAGAATGACTTGTAAAATCCGTTTTTTATGGTTTTTAAGACTTATTACAACAGAGGATATGTTTTCAGCTACAGAGTTTTTAGAGAAGAAATGTTAAAATTCTGTGGTAGCCTGAAAGGGAACAGTTAGTATAATGTTCCCTTTTTATAGTATAACTCTTTTGTAAATATAAATATGCTGTAGGTTTTAACAACTTCTCTAAACTTATTAAAATTCTTTTAAAAAGTACTTGTTTTTTTATAAAACAAATGGTAGAATAATAATAGATTAAAAAAAAACCGAATTTTTCGGAAGAAAATTTTTAATCTTTTTTTATTTTTTGTGAGGAGGAAGAAATGAACACAAAATATATTTTTGTAACAGGTGGAGTAGTATCAGGACTAGGAAAAGGAATAACAGCAGCATCATTAGGAAGATTATTAAAAAATAGAGGATACAAGGTAACAATACAAAAATTTGACCCATATATAAATGTAGATCCAGGAACAATGAATCCATATGAACATGGAGAAGTATTTGTAACAGACGATGGAGCAGAAACAGACTTGGATTTAGGACATTATGAGAGATTTATTGATGAAAATTTAACTAAAAACTCTAGTGTAACAATGGGAAAAGTGTACTCAAATGTTATAGAAAAAGAAAGAAGAGGAGATTACTTAGGAAAAACAGTCCAAGTAATACCTCATATTACAAATGAGATAAAAGAAAAGATATATGGATTTGAAGAAACTGATACAGATATTGTAATAACAGAAATAGGTGGAACAATAGGAGACATTGAAGGTTCATCAATTATTGAAGCAATTAGACAAGTGGGACTAGAAAAAAATCCAGAAGATGTTATCTATATTCATGTTACACTATTACCATATATTTTTGGTTCAAATGAAATAAAATCAAAACCAACACAACATTCAGTAAAAGAATTACAAAGTTTAGGAATAAATCCAGATATTTTAGTATGTAGAACAGAACAAGATATTCCAGAAAACATTAGAGAAAAATTATCATTATTCTGTAATGTAAGAAAAACAAGTGTAATCCAAAATAAAACAGCAGATTGTCTATATGCAGTACCTCTAATGCTAGAAGAAGAGGGACTAGCAAGAGAAGTATGTAATCACTTAAAATTAGATAAATATATCCCAGACAATACAAAATGGGAAGAGATGATAGAAAAAATTAGAAATATAGATAAAGAAAAAAGTGTGAAAATTGCAATTGTAGGAAAATACATTAAACTAGAAGATTCATATATTTCTGTAATAGAAAGTTTATATCATGCAGGATTTGCAAACGAAATAAAAGTAGAAGTAGAATTAATAGATTCAGAAACAATTAACAAAGATAATGCCAAAAATAAATTGGGACAATATAATGGAATAGTAGTTCCAGGGGGATTTGGAAATAGGGGAATAGAAGGAAAAATAGAAACAATTAAATATGCAAGAGAAAACAAAATACCATTTTTAGGAATTTGTTTAGGAATGCAAATGGCAGTTGTTGAATTTGCAAAAAATGTATTAAAATTAGAAGATGCAAATTCAGCAGAATTTGATGAAAATACAAAAAATCCTCTAATTCACATTATGGAAGAACAAAAAGGAATAGACAAAAAAGGAGGAACTATGCGTTTAGGAGCATATCCTTGTGTTCTTAAACAAGGAAGTTTGGCAAGTAAGTTATATAAAACAGAAGAAATATCAGAAAGACATAGACATAGATTTGAATATAACAATAGTTACAGAGAAGAATTAGAAAAAGCTGGACTAAAGGTTTCAGGAACATCACCAGATGGAAATTTAGTAGAAATTGTAGAAATAGAAGATCATCCATATTTTATTGCAGGACAATTTCATCCAGAATTAAAGTCTAGACCTAATAAGCCAGCGCCTTTATTTGTAGGACTTGTGGAGGCTGCCAAAAAAATGATAGAAAATTAATAAAATGTATTGACAAAAATAAAAAAAACATTTATAATTTATAATTGTCAGGAGCGAAACTATGCAGGTGTAGTTCAATGGTAGAACCTCAGCCTTCCAAGCTGATGACGTGGGTTCGATTCCCACTACCTGCTCCAATATACATCTTTTTTATTACTAATCCTGACAATTATAAATTAAATATGCAGGTGTAGTTCAATGGTAGAACCTCAGCCTTCCAAGCTGATGACGTGGGTTCGATTCCCACTACCTGCTCCATTAAGTAAAATCGTCGCACCAGACGAAAACATTGATAAATCAACTGTAAAAGGTTGATTTTTTTGTCGCCTTTATCTTGAAAAAG
>CANPDB010000005.1 GCA_947572725.1 uncultured Clostridium sp.
CTACATAAGTAGTTAATCTACTTTAGTTGCTGATTTTATTTATACAAATGCATCTACATTTGCATATAATTTAGTAAAGTCAAAGTTAGTATAATCTCTCTGTTCAAAGTTAGCTTTATTATTTTTCTTGACCTTTGATTCCTTATTATAATTATTTTTATTTTTTATATTATTTATTATATCTTTGTCATTATCACCTATAGGGTATGGTTGCTTTTGACTACCCGAATAGTTATTTATATCTATACTCTCTAGGTGTTTTTGACTATACCTATTGATGTTTTCAACTATAGGTAAAATTTGTCGTTCTTCTATTTCTTTGCTATCTGTTTTATATTTTAGTTTTACTTTTATATAGTTTTTCTCTCTTAAAGAACTGATTATTTTAGATACTCTATCTGCTGTTACCTTTACTATATTTGCTATATATTTATTACTTGCAAAACAACTTTTAGTTTCTTCGCTTAAATATAAAATCATTGCAAGTATTATTTTTTCTTTATCTGTTAGTTCTTCATTTAATAAAATTTCTGCTGGTATCCATAGTCCTTTTAATTTTTGTTTGCCCATATAACACTCCTTTCTTTAAAAAATCACATAAAAAAAGAAGGCACAATTATTAAATTGCCTCCTAGGTTATTTTTATTTCTATGCTTAACTTATTCTTATATAATTTGATATGAAAAAATATTTAACCTCATACCAATAAACCTTTAGTTTCTTCTTAAAATCTAAATCATTTATTTTCATTTTCAATAAATCCATAACCGATGTTCTTTCTCCTGTAAAATCATATTTCATGTTACATATTATTTTACTAACTAAAAACATTTGCTTCATTATTGCTGTTTTTTCTCTTTCCTTGAATATTTCTTGCATATAGTTACCTATATATTTTATTGTTATTTTAGAAGAATACATATAACTATCTCTTTGAACTACCTTAACTACCATTGTATCTGTAATTTCACTAGGTTTAGTTATATTATTATCTTCCATTATTCTCTTTGTATTATTTTTTTTATACTTATTTATTGTACTATCATAATCATAAAATAATATTGAACACCAAAAATTTAATATTTCTTGTTGTGTTTTAATACCTTCTTGTTTAAAAAATACTGTCGTCTGCTTCTTTCTTTCATTAGAATTAGTTAAAAATGCCGTAATAAATGCAATAATTATCGTTACTACAATCTGAATAAGTGTTACTATATTTTCGTCCATATTTCTCTCCTATATTTCATTTTTTGTCATTTTATCACAAATTTAATAATTTTACAAATATTTCAAATACTACTTAAATTCCATAATCCACTCATTTATCTTAAACTTATCCGATGTATCCACCAAATATCGCAATCCCCTGGATATGAAAATGTAGCATTTCTGTATTTTCCAACTAATCCTCCTGCAAGTATTACTGATGAACGCATTTGTCGCATCAAGTCTTCTGGTATTTCGTATTTATTAATTTTACTTGTATCTATAATTACCTTATTATTTTTTTTAGTTACCTTTCCTCCTATTTCTTTTAATATCTCAAACATCATCTTTGTATCGTGAATATTTGGTACATTATATAAGGTTGTTTTTCCTCCATTTAATATAGTTGCTGCTATAATTGGTAATGATGCATTTTTCGAACCTGATATTGTTACTTCTCCAGATACTTTTTTACCTCCTTTTATTATGTATTCAGACATTTCTCTTACCACCTTTCACTTTTATTTTTTATATATTATGTTATCCAAACAAAAAAAGTGATTTTATTATAAAAGGAGTATTAACTACAATTAATACTCCTTTTATTGGCTTACAATTTTTTATACTTTCTAACATTGTTTGTTTAATAACTTACCCAATTTCATAATGTGTTATATAAACATCATTTCTATTATTAATAAATATTAAACTAATTCTCCCTTTAAGTTTTTATTCATAAGTTCAAAGAAATCTTCATATTTATAGCCTTTTTCAAATAGGTATGCCATTTTACACCACATAATCGGTAAACTCATTCTATAGGCTGGTATTACTTTATGCTGTCTCGCTAATATTCCTGGTTCGTTAACATCCATAGATGCTGAACCTGTTTTTATTTGCGTCGTCATAACAATTGGTATTTTTCGTTCTTTAAGTATATCAAAAATCTCTAAATATTCTTGATTAGGATCACCAACTCCATATGAACGCCAAATTATACCCTTTACTCCGTGCATCTATAACTGCTTTTAAATATTCTTTATTAAGTCCAGGACTTTCTGTAACACAAAATATTCTATCAACTGGAAGGTTAGTAATACTTAATGGTTTTTCCCCTGAAAAAAGTTCATTATTCATTTGTATTAGTTCCTTATCCAAAATAATACTTACACCTATACTTCCTATAGGTTTTGTTCTAGATCCAAATCCACTAAAAGATTCTTCACTAATTTTGAATAGATTTGCTCCACTAATAATTTGCGAATTAAATACTGCAAAAATACCTTTTAATTCTTTATATTTATTATGAAGTAGACGAATTGCATTTGCTAAATTTGTTTGTGCATCACTACCGTAACACTACAAGTGGCAACTGGGCTCCGAGTTAATACTATTGGTTTATTAAATTTCTCTAACATAAATGTTAATGCAGCACATGTATAATCTAGTGTATTTGTTCCATGTGTTATAATAAATCCATCATAGTTATCATGATTTCGCATTAAACATTCAACAATTTTCGCCCAATGACTTGGTGTTACATTTGAAGAATCACAATTATATAAATTCTCAAAATCAATTTCTATATCTTTGGGAATTAAATCACTTTTAAAAAAATTCATTGAATGATCTATATCTGTACTTATTGATATATGATTTTCGTCTTTTTCCTGTCCTATTGTTCCACCTGTAGTTATAATTAAAGTCTTCATTAGCTATATTACCTCCTTATATTCTTATCTCCACAATATTTACATTTAAATTTTTGTCATATATATTTATAACACATTATGTATAGCAATGCAATGTTTTTTAATAATTTATAATATATTATTTTCTTTTGCTTTTCTGGCATTAAAAATAAGCTTTAAAATTTTACTTTTAAAGCTTATTTATCTTGCTATTTAGTTCCTTGTTTCAAAGTGATTTTATTTAAAATAAAACCTAATAATATTGATTATCTTATCATATAAATATATATTAAATAACTTTACATAAGATTTTCCTATAACTCCTATTTTTTTAGTTTTAACGAATAACACCTTATAATTTAATATACTATAAGGTGTTATTGCATTTATATCTCTTGTCCTTCATTATTACCTGGGCCATTATCTTCAAAATTTGGCTTTGTATTATTTTTTTCATTGATTTTCACACTAACATAGTCATTAATTTTTTTAATCGCATCTTTTCTTTCTTCTGGACTAAGTTGTAATAATTTATATCTTATTTTTTCAAATTCTTCTTTTTCGTTATAACCACCTTTTTCAATCTCTTTACTTTCTAGTCTGGTTATATCTGCTGCAAGTTCTTCTTGATCAAATTTTCTGTTTTTTTCATCTATTTGGCTGTATTCATGAATTGCCTTAGAAATAACTCCTAATCTTCTCATATCTTTTGCTGATAAAATTTGAGATAAATAATTTAATTGAGTATATCCAAATCTATTCATATTATAAGCAATTCTTTTTGCTACAATTTTAGATTTTTCACTTTCTATTTCTTCTTTAGATAAATATCTTGCATTTTCTGTTAAAGTTCCATTAGCTGTATATAATATATTATATATTCTATCTGATACATCACTATCTTTTTGTAATTCTCCACATGTAATATATATCTTTTCTAATGAGTCTATTGCCCTTCTTTTTTTCATTTCTATTATTCTTTTTTCTTCTTTTTCTAGCTGCTCTTGCTGTTGTTGTTTTATTCTTTCATCTTCTATTGAATCAGCTAATTCTTTTCTATCGTCAATAGGTATACTAGTCTTTTGAGTTAATTTAGACAGCTTAGAATCTGGTAAATCTTTTGCTGTCTCTATAACATATTTATTTGGTATATCTTCTTTTTTTATCATTGTACTAATGTATTCAGCTGGTACTTCATTTGGAATTTCTTCTTTTTTTATCATTGAATCTGCAAATTTTTGTACAAATTTTCCCTTCTGCTCTGGAGACATTCTAACAGTTAAATTTTCAAAAGCCTCATTGGCTGCTTTTAACGCATCTTCGACAACAGTATCTTCTTCAGCATTTTCTATTGTTTCTTGTACTTGTTCAATTCCTTTTTTTGCTAATGCAATTGGATCTTTTTTGGAAAATATTCCTTTTAATATATCTTTTAAATTCATTTGTATCACCTTCCTGTTTGTTATGTTATTTTAACATCAATTATTATATATGTCAAAAAATTTAAGGAATTTTCAAATGAAATACTTTATATTATGTTACAGTTCAGACTTAACATTACGTACTCGCTCCCAGAAGTGTATATATTCAATTTTTTTAGGCTCCTCCAAGTAATTCCTACTCGTATCCTCCTAAAAAAATTGAATATATACACTTCTTCGTGCTATTTTAAGTTATTTAGTCTGAACAGAAACTACATTATAAAAAATTCAGAAAACTTTTTACAATTTAAAAACGAGGGAAGATAACTCTTCCCCCTCTAGTGTTTTTCTCACTAATTAAATTTCTTTTCCATAGTAAGAATCTAATAAAATTTGTTTTAACTCTTCTACTAATGGTAATCTCGGATTTGCAGTTGTACATTGATCCTCAAAAGCTCTATCTGCTAACATATCCACTTTTGCTAAAAATTCTTTCTCATCAATCCCTACTTCTTTAAAAGATTTTGGAATATTTAAATGTTCATTCATTTCTTGAACTTTAGCAATTAAACTATTAATACCTTCTTCAACTGTATCTGCTTTTAACCCAACCTTTTTCGCTAGTTCATAATATTTTTGGTCTGCTATAAAATATTCATATTTTGGGAAAGATACAAATTTTGTTGGCTTTGAAGCATTATATTTTATAACATATGGTAATAAAATTGCATTTAGTCTTCCATGTGCCATATGGAATTCTGCTCCTAGTTTGTGTGCTAAAGAGTGATTGATTCCTAAAAATGCATTTGTAAATGCCATACCTGCTATTGTACTTGCATTATGCATTTTTTCTCTTGCTAATTTATTTGTTCCATCATCATATGCTTGTTCTAGATATTTCATAACAAGTTCTACCGCTTTTTCTGCTAGACCATCTGTATAATCAGATGCCATATTTGAAACATATGCTTCTATTGCATGTGTTAATACATCCATACCTGTATCTGCTGTAATTGATTTTGGTAAACTCATTACTAAGTCTGGGTCTACAATTGCAACATCTGGTGTTAATTCATAGTCTGCCAATGGATATTTTTTATTTTTCTCTTTATCTGTAATAACTGCAAATGAAGTTACTTCTGAACCTGTTCCTGAAGTTGTCGGTATTGCAACCATTTTACATTTTGTACCTAATTCTGGGAATTTATAAGTACGCTTTCTTATATCCATAAATTTTAATTTTAATCCTTCTGCATCTGCATCTGGATGTTCATAAAATAACCACATTCCTTTTGCAGCATCCATTGCGCTTCCGCCACCAATTGCTATAATAACATCTGGTTTAAAGCTTTCCATTGCTTTAACGCCTTTCATTATAGTATCAAATGATGGATCTGATTCTACATCACTAAATATTTGTGAATGTACATATTGTTGTCTGTTTCTTAAATGATATAAAACCTTATCTACATATCCTAATTTTACCATACCTTCATCTGTTACAATAAATGCTCTTTCTATATTTGGCATTTTTTCTAAGTACGCTATTGAACCAGCTTCAAAATATATTTTTTCTGGAATTTTAAACCATTGCATATTAACTCTCCTTTTCGCAACTCTTTTTATATTAATTAAATTTACTGATGATACATTTGCTGTTGTTGAATTTCCTCCAAATGAACCACATCCAAGTGTAAGTGATGGCATATTTGTGTTGTATATATCACCAATTGCTCCATGAGTTGATGGAGAATTTACTATAATTCTTCCTGCTTTCATTGTTTCTGAGAATTTTAAAATTGTTTCTTGGTTTTCACTGTGTATAACAGCTGAATGTCCTAGCCCTCCAAATTCTAGTAATCTTTCTGCTTTGTTAATTCCTTCTTCTTCATTTTCTACTATATAATAAGTTAAAACTGGACTTAATTTTTCCTTAGAAAATGGATAATCATCTCCTATTCCTTCCTCATATACAACTAATACTTTTGTATCTTGTGGCACTTCAAATCCTGCTTCTTTTGCAATTGTATATGGTGATTGTCCTGGTACATGAGATTTTAGTTTGTATCCATATTCTTCACTATATTCAAACATACTATTTTGTAATTTTTCTTTTTCTTCTTTATTTACGAAATAACATCCTGAATTTTTCATTAATTCTTCAAATTTTTGATAAATATCTCTATCTACTAAAACCGCTTGTTCAGATGCACATATCATTCCATTATCAAATGCTTTAGATAGTACTAAATCATTTACTGATGTTTCTAATTTTGCTGTTTTGTCAATATAACATGGTACATTTCCTGGTCCTACTCCTAATGCTGGTTTTCCACATGAATATGCTGCTTTTACCATTCCTGTTCCACCTGTAGCTAAAATTAAATTTACATCTGGATGATTCATTAATAGTCTAGTTGCTAAAATACTAGGCTCTTCAATCCATAAAATACAATCTTTTGGTGCTCCTGCTGCTACTGCTGCATCTCTTACTATTTTTGCTGCTTCACTGCTACTTTTTTGCGCTGATGGATGGAATCCAAATATAATTACATTTCTTGTTTTTGCAGCAATAATAGATTTGAACATTGTTGTTGATGTTGGGTTTGTAACTGGTGTTACACCAGCAATAATTCCAACTGGTTCTGCTATTTCTATATAATCTTCTTCGTCGTTTTCATTAATTACTCCAACTGTTTTTTCGTATTTAATACTATGATATACATATTCTGTTGCAAACATATTCTTTGTTATTTTGTCTTCGTAGATTCCTCTTCCTGTTTCTTCTACTGCTAGTTTTGCAAGTTCCATATGATGCTCTAGTCCCGCCATTGACATAGCTTTTATGACATTATTTACTGTTTCTTGGTCTAACTCTAAATATTCTTTAGAAGCTATTTTTGCTCTCTCTACTAGTTCGTCTATCATTTTTTTGACTTTCTCTTCTTCGTTTATGTTCTCAGACATAATTGTACCTCCTTTTGTTTTCATTAGTTTAACCAAAACTATTATATATTATTAGAAATTTTTGTCAAGTTGCTTTTAAATCAGCTTAAAAAAAAACTAAAGATATATTTTATATCTTTAGTTTTTTTTAATTATTGCCATTTTAATATTGGAAAACCTTTGTTAACATTTGGTGTTTTATCCGCTTTAAAATAATCTTTCCATACATTTAAATTTATTAAAGATTTGATTGTAGTTTCACTTTCAGATGTTCCTTCTTCTGTTTCTGTTCCTTCTGTAGGTTCTACGCTACTATTTAGGTAATAGCTTTCTGTTACTGTACCTGATTTATTACATCCTACTACTCCTCCTATGTCTGCAGGTCCTGTTATTTTTCCTGTTGAATAACAATGTTCAATATATGAACTAGAAATACCAGCTATTCCACCTATCCATCCATATGAACCTGTCACATTTCCTGTATTATAACAGTATGTTACTTTATTTTCCCCTGTAGAGTGTATTGCTCCAACAATTCCTCCTGTTCGTGAACCTTTATTTGTTCCTGTTCCAATATATCCATTAGTTACTATATTTCCTGTATTTCCTGATGTTGTTATTGAACTTCCATATATAATAAATGATGATATTCCTCCTGCATAACCACCTTCTGCTGTTATATCTCCTTTATTTAAGCAATTCTCTATTTTTCCACTTGTTTTATAGGAATTGCTACCTGTATCTCCTGTTATACCTCCTGCATCGTCTCCTTTTGTTATTACATTCCCTTCATTTGTACAGTTCTTAATAATCCCTCTCATCTGCCATCCTACTATACCTCCACAAATAGTATAAGTAGCTTCTATATTTCCATAATTATTACAATTTTCTATTAATGTCTCTATATCCTTATATGCATATATACCTTGTGCTCCTGCTATTCCTCCTACACTTGCATATCCTGAAGCACTTTTTCCCGTTCCTGTTACATCTGCGTAATTGTTACAATTATTTATATTACTACCATAATCAACGTATCCTGTTACTCCACCTACTTCAAAACCTGTTCCATTAACAACTCCTTTATTTATACAATTTTCCATAGTTGATTTTGCATATATTTTTCTTGTAGTAGAATAATATCCTAATTGGCCTGTTATTCCTCCTACATCTGTACTTCCTGTTATTGTACCTTCATTGTTACAATTGTTTATTATTGCACTCATACTTATACCTATTATTCCACCTGTCCCATAATATTCTCCTGATACATTAGCATAATTATTACAATTTTCTATTTTACTGTCTCTTTTATTCCATGCTTGTCCTACTATTCCTCCTGATGAGCTCTCGTTATATTTGTTAGTACTTCTTCCTATTGCTTTTACATTTCCAGTTTTATAATTTGTACAATTAATAATACTACTTTGTTCTATTCCTCCAGCTATTCCACCTACATAACTCCATCCTTCTATTTCCCCATAATTTTTACAATTGTTTATTGCTACTCTATAATTTATATCTTTACTCCATCCTGCTGAACCTGCAATCCCAGCTATATAAATATCATCGCTTATAACTTTTCCTTTATTTATACAATTTGTTATTGTTCCTTTATATATTTCTCCAACTATTCCTCCTTTAACTGAATATGTTCCTTCTATTGTTGCTTCATTTATACAATTATTAATATTTCCTCCTGCTGTTCCTATAAATCCTACTATTCCTCCTGTATGATTATAAGTTGCTTTACCTGTAGAATTTATACTTCCTGAGACTCTACAATTACTTATATTTATATTTGTTCCATATCCAAGTACAGCTCCTACTTGATAGCTTGTTGAATTAATATTTACATCTTTTAATGTTAGATTTTTAAAATTTCCTCCATTTGAATATCCAAATAATCCTTGTTTTGCTGTTGTTGCATTTATATATAAGTTATTTATTGTATTACCATTTCCATCAAATGTTCCACTAAAATAGTTACTTGTTGAATCCCCTATTCTTACCCATGTTGTTGTACCTATATAATAATTGGCATATTCTGTACTTTCTTTTGATTCATAACTTGATTCGTGTTTAAAGTCTAAATCATTTATTAAGTTTACTGTTTTCCCTTCAAAATTGATTCCTTCATTTACTTGATTTGCAAATAAACTTAAATCTTCTATTGTATAAACTTCTGTTATTATATCTTTTACTGTTATTTTACAACTTGCTACTTCTCCTGCATATTCTGCCGTAATTACTGTCTCTCCTAAAGCTATTCCTTTTACTTTTCCTTTTTCTACCGTTACTATGTTTTCATCATTACTTTTCCATGTTGCTATATTAGTTACTTCTGTTTCTTTATATTTCGCAATTATTTTGCCTGTTTGATTTATTGTTACATTCATTTGTGTCTTATCTAATACTAGCGTATCACTGGTCTTCACTGTTATTTTGCATGTTGCTGTTTTCGTTTCATCTTCTTTCCATTTACATGTTATTATTGCTTCTCCTTGTTTTAATCCTTTTATTCTTCCTTGTGCATCTACTTTTACTATATTTTCGTCACTGCTTTCCCACTCTAAGTATCCTGTTCCTACTTTTTTTCCTTCTATTTTTGCTTCTAATATTTCTGTTTGATATTCATATATTGTTTTATCTTCTAAACTTAAACC
Organism: uncultured Clostridium sp.; assembly: GCA_947572725.1. Taxonomy (GTDB): domain Bacteria; phylum Bacillota; class Clostridia; order TANB77; family CAG-508; genus CAG-269. The sequence goes on from CANPDB010000005.1 coordinate 9,931, forward strand.
AAAGTTTTCTGGTATTCCACCTTCTACTATTACTGTATATGTTTGCGTATTTATTACTGTTTTTTCCTCTTCGCCTTCTTCTGTTCCACTTTCTTCCTCTTTATCTACTGATGGATCTTCTCCTGTATCTTCGGTTTTATAGCTTATTGTTATTGTTGCTTTACCTTTTGCTACTCCTGTTATCTCTCCTTTTTGGTCTACTGTTACTATACTTTCATCTGATGTTGCCCATTCTACTTCTGCATCTTTTAAAATTGTTGTTAGTTGTTTTTTCTGACTTATTTTTAAATAAATTGTATCACTTGTATCTTCTGGTTCTTCTTCTATTTCTCCATTTTTTCCCACTCCCCAATCGGGTCTATGATATGTTTTTCCTTGATATTTTACTCCTTTTAGTTTATATAATTCTCCTGTCTTTATATTAATTACATATTCATCTTTTATATCCAATTTAATTAAAGACATATCTACTTTATATAGGCTTACTTTTTCATCTGTAATTTCTTCTAAGTTTTCTGTATATTTTATAGTTTCTACTAAAGTTGAGACTATACTACTATTTTCTACTTTTGCATTTACATCTACTGGATATTTGTTTGTTATATTTGTATTATTTTCTTCTGGCAAAATACTTGAATTTGTTTCTGAATCAGCTATTTTCATTTTTTCTGTTGTCGCCAGTCTTTTTACTTTATCATTAATTTTACTATTTTCTAAGGACTTATTCATTTGTTTCTCAATTTCATATAAGTCTTTTCCTTCTTTAACTGTACCATATTCTGTCACAAATTTTGACCAATTCGCCTTTGTAATTAGCCCATTTTCTCCTACTAACATTGTTATACTTATTCCTGCTAATATTAAAAGTACTATAATTGTTACTATTAATGCAATTAATGTAATTCCTGAATTTTTTCCTATTATTTTTCTTGTTTTTTCACTGTTTTTTTGTTGCATTATTTCTCCTCCTTTTTCTTCCTTTGCTTATATATTTTTTCTTTTTTATTTGCTTTATATTCATTTTATTTTATTAAACTTTTGATTTTTAGTACACTAACTATTAGTGGGATATTTGAAAAACAAAAATAACAATATAATACCATTATTAATTCAGTATTATATTGCTACTTTCTATGATTAATAAAGCATTTTCATTAATGCTTTTCTATTTATTTTTATTAAATTACCGTGTGTGTGTGTGTGTGTGTGTGTGTGTAGAGCCGCAATGGTTTTACCGTTTGAGTTTGTTTTATTTTTTTCATCTTATTATTGTACTCCTTATATTTTTATATTATATATTATCATTCTTTTCTTTGCAATAATTTTTTAATTACTATAAAAAATAAGTAGGTTTTATCCTACTTATATAAATATTCTTGTGGATTTACGTGTTTTCCGTTTATCCTTATTTCAAAATGTAAATGAGATCCTGTTGAGTTTCCAGTTGATCCCACTGTAGCAATTATATCTCCAGCTTTAACTTTTTGACCAACAGTTACTTTCATTTCTTTAGTATGTGCATACCAAGTTTCAACATTATTACCATGATCTACCTTTACTATATTTCCATATGAACCTTTATAACTAGCATTTGTTACAGTACCATCAGCAACAACCTGAATTGGAGTTCCTGAAGAAGTCGCAATATCTAATCCTGTATGGTCTGATTTTCTAATTCTACTACTAGCTCCATATCTTGAAGTAATTGTTCCACTAACTGGTTTAGTCGCAAGTTTTATTCCATTTATACTTGGCATAGACTTCAACTTTTCCTCTTGTTCTTTTTTCTGTTTTTGTGCTTCTGCTGTTTTGAGTGCTTTTTCTGAAATGGTTTGTTTTGCTAGTTCTATATTAGCAGTTGTTACTTCTTGCTCATTTTGTGTATATTTTTCTGCTATATTTAAATCTAAATTCTGGTTTTCTGTTTTTAATTTGTTAGTAAGTTCTTCTGCTTCTTCTAGAGTATTTACTTTTTCTATTACATCATCATTTAATGCAATCTCGTAATATTTATAAGTTATATTGATTTTGTCTTTCATTTTTGCAATAATTTCTTCTGAATTTGTATCTGTCATTCTATTTATTAATTTTAATTTATACTCTGTTTGTTCTTTTATTTCTATAGAATCTATATTTTTTTCTTGCTCTTGCATCATTTTACTTTTTATATTTTCTTCTAAAGCCCCTTTTTTGTTTATATATCCTAATTCTATTCCAGAGATACTTACTTGATATATTGGCTTATATTTTATTAAAATAATCGCGGCTATAAAAACAAAAGATATTAGTATCATTTTAAAATATTTAAAAATTTCTTTTGTATAATATTTTATTTTTCTACTTAAAATATGCATTCACACTCCTTCTTTCATTCGCGACTAAACTATATTATAACATATATTTCCTTTTTATCAAATTATGTATACTTATTATGTCTGTTCTAATCTTTTTTATGTTTAAAAAAGCTTGTCCTTTATTGTATTTTACATATTTTTCTTCATTTTTCTATTATTTTCTTTGTTTTTTAAATATTTTCTATATGTTATTATATTCACTTATATTTAAAAATATTCCAAATATAAAAATTTATTTTAATATTATTGTTAACTGTATAGTTAAATATTTATTTTGTAGTTCCTGTAAATTTAAACCATAAAATGCTATAAATATAAATATAAAATAAGGAGGATGAGATAAATGGCTATAGATTATAGTATAATAGGACAAAGAATTAAAAAAGCAAGACTTGCTAAAAACATGACACAAGAAGATTTAGCAGAACAAATAGATATTTCTGTTGCATTTTTAAGTAGAGTTGAAAGAGGAAATTCACATATTAATCTAAAAAGATTAAATCAATTATGTGGTTTATTAGATGTTACTGAAGGATACCTTTTAAACGGTGCTTCTAGTAGTTCAGAAAATTATTTAAATAAGGAATTTTCTGAATTGTTAGAAAGTTGCTCACCTGATAAACAAAAATTAATTTATAATGTTGCACAAGTTATTGCAAATTCTGATTGTGAATAATTTATTAAATAAAAACTCAAATATTGGTTACTGTTTAGACTAAATAGTAACCAATAATTTGAGTTTTTTTATTTATTATAATAATTTATGTTGATAATATTTTTCCACTATGTTATGATATTATTTGGAAAAAATGTCAATAATATTCATACAAGGAGGAATATAAAAATGAAATTTAAACAATGGAATAATTTTATAAACGGTGATTGGGAATCAGAAATAAATGTAAGAGACTTTATTCAAAAAAACTACACACCTTATGAAGGAGATAGCTCTTTCTTAGCAAATGCAACAGAAAAGACACAAAAATTATGGAATGAAGTATTAGATTTATATAAGAAAGAAAAAGAATCAGAAGGTAGTGTATTAGATATAGATACAGAAACTGTTTCTACTGTATCTAGCCATGAAGCAGGATATATTAATAAAGATTTAGAGGACATTGTAGGTCTTCAAACAGACAGTCCTTTAAAAAGAGCAATTATGCCATTTGGTGGAATTAGAATTGTAGAAAAATCATGTGAAGCTTATGGAAGAGAAGTTTCAGACGATGTTAAAGGAATCTTTCATAAATATAGAAAAACTCATAATGATGGTGTATTTGATGTGTATACACCAGATATAAGGGCAGCTAGAAGTTCTCATTTAATTACTGGTCTTCCTGATGGATATGGACGAGGAAGAATAATTGGTGACTACAGAAGAGTTGCTTTATATGGAGTAGATGTTTTAATAGAAGAAAAGAAAAAAGAATTAGATGTACTAAATGTTGATGAATTAACTGAAGAAATCATCCGCGAAAGAGAGGAAATCAGTGAACAAATCAAAGCTTTAAATGAATTAAAAGTAATGGCTTCCAAATATGGATTCGATATTTCACAACCTGCATCAAATGCAAAAGAAGCTGTACAATGGCTATATTTTGGATACTTAGGTGCTATTAAAGATCAAAATGGTGCTGCAATGAGTATTGGTAGAACTTCTACATTCTTAGATATTTACTTTGAAAGAGATTTAAAAAACGGACTTATAACTGAAGAAAAAGCACAAGAAATTATGGATCATTTTGTTATGAAACTAAGATTAGTTCGTTTCTTAAGAACTCCTGAATATAATGAATTGTTTAGTGGAGACCCTGTATGGGTAACAGAAAGTATAGCTGGTATGGGAATTGATGGTAGAACATTAGTTACAAAAAATTCATTTAGAGTATTGCATACTTTAGAAAATTTAGGTCCTGCACCAGAACCAAACTTAACAGTTTTGTGGTCAACTAAATTACCAGAAGGATTCAAAAAATACACTACTAACTTATCTATAAAAACTTCATCTATTCAATATGAAAATGATGATTTAATGAGAATAACCTTAGGAGACGATTATGGAATTGCTTGTTGTGTATCTCCTATGAAAATTGGTAAACAAATGCAATTCTTTGGTGCTAGAGCAAATTTAGCAAAAACATTGTTATATGCAATTAATGGTGGTAGAGATGGACTTACTGGTAAACAGATCGCACCAAAATTCCAACCAATTACTTCTGAATATTTAGATTATGATGAAGTGATGGAAAAATTTGACCAAATGATGGATTATGTTGCTAAAATTTATATAAAAGCTTTAAATATAATCCATTATATGCATGATAAATATTCTTATGAAGCAATTGAAATGGCTTTACATGATAAAGAAGTTTACAGAACGATGGCATGTGGAATCGCTGGTTTATCTGTAGTTGCTGATTCTTTATCTGCAATTAAATATGCTAAAGTAAAAGTAATTAGAGATGAAACTGGATTAGCAATAGATTATGAAGTTGAAGGAGATTTTCCTAAATTCGGAAATGATGATGACAATGTTGATCAAATCGCTGTAAATGTTGTAAAAACTTTTATGAATAAATTGCGTAAGCATCAAACTTATAGAAATGCTACACATACTTTATCAATATTAACAATAACTTCAAATGTTGTATATGGTAAAGCAACTGGAAATACACCAGACGGAAGAAGGGCAGGAGAACCATTTGGACCTGGAGCAAATCCACTACATGGAAGAGATACAAATGGAGCTTTGGCAGTAATGAATTCAATTGCAAAATTACCATTTGACTCATCAGAAGATGGAATTTCTTATACTTTTTCTATCACACCTGGAACACTTGGAAAAACAGAAGATGAAAGAGTTAATAACTTAGTAAACATGCTAGATGGATATTTTGCACAAACAGGTCATCACATCAATGTTAATGTATTTGATAGAAGTCTACTAGAAGATGCAATGGAACATCCAGAAAAATATCCTCAATTGACAATTAGAGTATCTGGATATGCTGTAAACTTTACAAAATTAACAAGAGAACAACAATTAGATGTAATAAATAGAACAATACACGAAAAAATCTAAAAGAAATAATAAAAAAAGGGATGTTTCTTAAAATCTCTAGTGTAACAGAGTTAAGAACATTCCTTATTTTTTTGGAAAGGAAATTAAATGGAAAATAAAGACTTAAGATATTATGCAAAAATTCACTCTATAGAATCCTTTGGAACTGTCGACGGTCCAGGAATTCGATTTGTACTATTTTTGCAAGGTTGCCATTTACAATGTAAATATTGTCATAACAGGGATACTTGGGATATTAATGCAGGTAACTATAAATCTTTAGATGATATTTTTGATAAAATAATTCGTTATAAAAATTATATTTATCCTAATCGGTGGAGTTACAGTTACTGGTGGAGAACCTTTACTGCAAGTGAAATTTTTAATTGAATTATTTACTAAATTAAAAAAAGAAAATATACACACTTGTATAGATACTTCTGGAATGGTTAAATTAACAGATGATATAAAAAAATTATTAAATCTAACTGACTTAGTTTTATTAGATATAAAGCATATCAATAATGAAAAATGTAAGAACTTAGTTGGATTTTCTAATAAACTTGAATTAGAATTTGCACATTACTTAAGCGATAATAATATTCCTGTATGGATTAGGCAAGTTTTAGTTCCTGGATATACTGATGATATAAATGACTTAAAGGAATTAAAAAAATTTATATCTACTTTATCAAATATAAAGAAAATAGAAGTATTACCTTATCACAAGTTGGGTGCTTATAAGTGGGATAATCTTAAATTAAAATATGAATTAACAGATGTTAGAGAAGCTAATGATCAAGATGTTATAAAAGCAAAAGAAATTCTAGATATAATTTAGAATTTCTTTTTATTGCCAATGGGGACGGATCTTTTTGGCAATTATATAAAATTTAAACTAATATTAAGTTATAAATAATAAATTTATGAAATGATGAATGCAAGTGGAATTATAATACAAATTATTAAATTAACAAATAGGAGAATCGTGGGACTTGTATTTGAGAGTTGCCTATTTGTTAATTTTAGAATTTGTTTATAATGTAGCATAGCCGAAGAATTGAATAAATTTATTATTTATAACTTAGATAAACTAAATTATTTTGAAACAATTGCCAAAAAGACCTGTCCCCATTGACAACTTTAGTTAATTGTTGTGCTTGTTGGCCCTGTTCCTACTACTGCCTCTTGAAGTGAACGCCATGTGTTGCATCCTACAATTCCATCTGCTGCTAATCCTCGTGAGCGCTGATATGAAACAACAGCATTGTAAGTTCCAGATCCAAAAATTCCATCTAAACCGTTTGTTCTATATCCTAATGTATTTAAATCGTCTTGTGCAATTAAAACATAATTACTTACACTTCCTCTTCTTAATAGTGGAAATCCTCCTGTTGAACAAGCTGGTTTACCAAAACGCTTATCGAAATGTACCCATGTAGGTGTTAATCTGATTGGTTCCACATAACTCCATACTCCTGAATTATTTGCACTATTCCATAATGCTGTTCTTCTACTAGATGTTAATGTTTGACCAACATCAAAAGCCACACCTGCATAATGTTGTGTCTATGCACACACAGTTGAACATATTGTGTAAAAGATAATTGTTTTTGGTATTGTTAAACTTCAGTCGCTAACAAATCAACATACTCTTGTACACTTTATTAATATCTTCTTTGTTTACCTATCCCAAAAGTCAATTCTTTTTTGCATTTAATAATTTTTCTATACCTACTTTTAATTCAAATTTCACTGATTTATTGTGATAAATATAAATTTTGTCAATTAGCATATTTAGTATCACTTTATCTGGCACATCATCTTCTATAATTTGATTAAAATAGTCTATAGTTTGTTTTAATTTTTCTTGCTTTATTTCTAAATCTTCACTTTGCAATTCTTGCAATTTCTTGTTTACTTTTTCTATTTCTTCATATTTTTCTTCTTCTAAACTTTTATATGTATTTTCTATAAATCCTTTTTTTTCTTCTACTGAACAAGATATTTCTTTGATTCTTTGAGAAATTAAAATCTTATATTCCGCTTCTAAATTTTTTAACTCTAATTTTAGTTCTTTAAGACTTTTCTTTTTACTAGATTTATATTCTTCTAGTTTCAAGCTTTTTATTTCTACCATATAGCTATCTCTTAGCAATATCAAAAAATCCCTAAAATTAGCAAGTAATATATCTTCTCTTACATTATGGCATACACATCTTGATTTTCCATATTTTCTATAACTAACACACTCATACAATTTCCTAGGAATATATCCTTCTTTTTTACTACGAACTCTTGTAACACCTGTAACACTACCACCACATTCTCCACATCTTAGAAATCCACCAAATATGTAATCTCTCTTTTTCTTTGTATACATACTGGAACTTTTTACTCTCTTTTTCATCAGATCTTGCACTCTTTTAAACTGTTCTTTAGAAATAATTGGCTCATGATGATTTTCAAATATGTATTGCTTTTCTCTTTCTACTTTTTTTCCTTGCTTATGAATATCTTTTCTTTCAGTTTTATGAGTAATTGCAGTTCCTATATATATTTCATCTTTTAAAATTCTTTTTATCATATAAATATCCCATAATTTTTTTACTGGTTTTCTATAGCTTTTTCCTTTTTTAATTAATTCTCGCTCAATTACTTGTGATGGTGTTAAAAAGTTATATTCAACATTTAATTTATGACATATTTTTCTCATTCCTAGTCCTTGTTCGTATAAATTAAATATTGTTGTTATAGTATCTCTTACACTTTCATCAACTATTAATTCTCCCTTTTTTGCTGTTTTTAAATAGCCAAACTTTGTACCTTGCAACAAGATTCCTTTTTCTAATTGCTTGTGCATACCAATCTTAACTTTTTTTGAAACTTCTTTTACATATCTTTCGTTAAACCATGTTGAAAGACCTAATAAATCATCATCTCCTTCTAATAAATTAAATTCTCCAAAAGTATCTTTTGTTAATATTAGATTTACATTTTTTTCTTTTAATTCATCTATAAATGTAAGTGTTCTGCTACCTTTACGACCAATTCTTGATAGGTCTTTTGCTAATATAATATCTATTTTTCCACTTTTAATATCAGTAATCATTCTACTAAATTCTGGTCTTTCATCATTTGATATATATCCGAGATACATTATCATCAATATAATATTGGGATATTGCCCAACCTTTAGCATTTGCATATTCCTTTGCTAGTTCTATTTGAGCATTAATACTGCTATATCTACTTTTGTTATCATCTTTACTTAATCTACAATAACATACAACTTTCAATATATTTATCCTTTCTAAAGATATATTTATCTGTACTCATGTATCTTCTTTTCACACAAATATAATAGTTCATTTAATATCTTTGGACTTTTGGTAGTCTAACATTTCCTTTATTGTTTGAGTAGTTTCATTTTTTCCTGCAATAAAAATCGATATATTTTTATCCTCTTTTTTTATCTCATTAAATTTTTCTATGATTTCTGAATTTTTTTCTTCTATTTTATTTATATATATTTGCAATATTTCACTATTTTCAAAATTAATTTTTTTTAAATTCATAAAATCACCTTTTCCCTCAGTAATATATATTATTAAAATTGATTATAGATTACTATTTTATAAAATGCCCTATATAGCTTTTTCTTGTATAACCAAAAAGAAAGTAAACACTTTTTTGTGTCTACTTTCTTCTTTATAACTTAATTTAGATTGATAAAGTTATTTTATACCTTATAAATCATATTCATATAATTTATTACTAACCTATTTATCTTTCAATCCAAAAGTAATAAATTTTACAATTTTATTATCTACACTTTTTATATCTTCTTCTGTAATATTATCTAAGTTCCAAATATTGTTATCAAAACCTAATGTATTGGTATAGAAATCTTTTGTTAACAATTCTGCATTTGTAGCTGTTTTGATACCATCTATTGCATCACTTGCGATTCCATTTGCTTCTGCATTTTCATAGCAATTTTGGAAAGTTGCTACTGCTCCTTCTGCTACCGTTGCTATAAACTTGTTAATTGGATTGCCATTTTGTTCTAGTTTATGAATCATAGCTGAATTTTTAACTATTAATTTTCCCTCTCCTACTTTGGCAACAAATCCACCCCAAGTTGCTGCATTGCTAGCTGAACCACAACTTACATGCATATTGGCTATTACATTTTCAATGGTAACATCTCCTTTGGTTAAAGACACTACCCCACCATTTTGTATAGCATTTCCATATATCTCTCCTTGTACATAACAATTCTTAATACTTCCGCCTGTTTTAACAGCAACCATTGCTGCCATTTGACTACCAAAGTTTCTACCATTTAGATACGCTTTTTCAATATGAATATTTTCATAAGTACAATTCTCATCTTCTAAAATCATTGCAGAAACACTAGTCTTTCCTAATACAACCATATTGGTAAATTTCATATTTGAAAATGTTGCATTTGTTGCTTTTAGTGCAAAAGCTGATACTCGAGTTCTATATGGATTACTTTTACTCCAATCAATAAATCCATTTTTCCATTCTACTCCATAAGCATAGTCTTTCATTTTTAGTCTATCTACTTTTCCTGAAAAATGTTCAAATAGTGTTGCATTTGCTAGGTTAGAAATAGTATGGTTATTACCTCTAATTTCTCCAAAAAATTCTCCTGATATTACTGCCCATGATCCTTTCCAATCATACTTAATATTAGAAAAGTCTATATCTTCTTCGATGGTAAATATAGCATCTGGATGTGCTTGTAACAATTCTTTAAATTCTTCTGCAGAATGTATTGCATAAGTATCTACCTTATTAATTAGTGTTTTTTCATTTGGATCCCAATTCTTTAGTTTTGGAATACATTCTTGGCTTACATAACTTAAATCCCAAACTTCGGTATCAAATCCTAAAGTATTACTATAAAATGCTCTATCGATAATATTTTGTTTGGTTGCTACACTTATTTTTCCTGTAAAGTCAATACCTTCTCTTGTTAAAGTCGAAATTCCTGTGTTTTCTTCGTATTCGTAATTTCCTTCAAAACCTTCAAACTGGTCACTTGCAGTTCTTCCATCAAACTTGTATTGTTTCATTTGATTTCCTAATGCTATATTATTCTTAACAATACTATTTGTCTCTGCTTTTCCTATAAATCCTGAAACTCCTGCATTACCAAGTGCTTTTAATGTACTAAAACAATTTATAACACTAGATTGTCTTAAAAATCCAACTAATCCTCCTATGTCTTGATTTCCTTTAGCATCTCCTAGAGAATAACTATTTTCAATAATTGTATTGTTAATTGCTTCTCCTACCAATCCTCCACAAGCTGAGCCTGTTGCTGCTATTATTCCATTACTACTACTTGCTTTGATATGAGATGTTCCTACATAACCAACTAGTATTCCTACTCGACCAGCTCCTGTTATATTTCCTCCAATAATATGCACATTTTCTAAATCACTAGAGGTCATTGTACCAATTAAGCCACCTGTATTATTGTTTTTATTGGTTACTGTAATATCTTTTGCTACTAGATTTCGAATTTCTACTTTGTCTGCTATTTTAGCAAACGCTCCTACATCTGTTTCATTTTTATTGATATTGCTTCCTTCTAATTTTAAATTAGTAAGTTTTGCATAACGAATGGTATGGAAGATTGGAACAGTATTTCCTCTTAAGCTATGATTTTTTCCATCGATTTCTCCTATGAATTCACCACTAATTATGGTTGTTGTACTTTCTAAGTTAGATAAGTCAATATCATTTTCTAATGTAAAGTTTTCATCTGGATATTGTGTTATTAAAGTTTGGAATTCTTCTTCAGTACGTATTGTATGAACTGGTATTCCAATTTCCATTGCTTCATTTGGGTCATTATTTTTTAATGTTGGTGTCTTGTGAGACTCTATTGTGCTAAAGTCCCAAATGTCTTCATTCCAGCCTAAAGTATTGGTATAGAAGTCTTTACTTGTTACATTTTGTCTGTTTGCTACACTTATTTTTCCTGTAAAGTCAATATCTTCTCTTGCCTCAGTAGCAATACCTTTGTTTCCTTCGTATTCGTAATTTCCTTCGTATTTTTCTAGTTGTTCTTGAACTGTTTTACCATCAAATTTATAATGCTGTCTAACTTGATTTCCTAATGATATATTATTTCTAACTGTAGAGTTTGTAATAGATTGCCCTACAAATCCTGCAACGCTATCTGTTCCATCTACTTTGGTTGTACTCAAAGAATTGCTTATTGTAGATGCCTTACTTAAAAGTCCTACAAATCCTCCAACATTTTGATTTCCAGTTGCCTTTCCTCTAGAATAACAGTTTTGAATAGTTGTTCCATTAGTTACTTCTCCCATAAAGCCACCAATAGAATTACCTGTACCTGTTGCAGTTCCATTACTACTACATGCTTTTATGTTAGAATATCCAACATAACCTGCAAATGTTCCTACACGATTAATTCCTGTTACATTTCCTCCTATGATATGTACATTTTCTAGGTCTCCATATGTCATAATACCAATTAATCCACCAGTATCATCTCTTCTGTTTACAACTGTAATATCTTTTCCTATTACATTTTTAAGTTCTATATTATCTGCTATTTTAGTAAGTGCTCCTACATCTGTTTCATTTTTATTTATGTTACTTCCTTCTATTTTTAAGTTTTCAATATAGGTATGTCGAGCCGTATGGAAGATTGGTACTTTGTTTCCTCTTAAAGTGTGGTTATTTCCTTCAATTCTTCCCATAAATACACCATCAATAATTGTTGTTGTACTTTCTAAACTAGATAAATCAATATCTTGTTCAATTACAAATGTTGCTTCTCTATGTTCTTTTAATAGGCTTTCAAATTCTTCTGCATTTGTTATACTATATCTTTCACCTACAGTTGTTACATCATTTGGATCATTATTTTTTAGTTTTGGTAATCCACCACTCGCAATTCTGCTAAAGTCCCAAATGTTGTTATCCCAAGTTAGGGTATCTATATAGAAGCTTTCTTTCTTAACTTCTGTTCCATCTACTTCAGTAATTTTTCCTGTAAAGTCAATTCCTGTTCTTGTTGTTGTTGATTTTCCTACATTTGATTTATTTTCATAGTTTCCACTAAAGTTTGTAAATTTATCAGTAGCTGTTCTACCATCAAATTTATATCCTACAGTTTGATTTACTAAAGTAATATTATTTTTTATAACAGAGTTGTTAGTTGTTTGACCTGTAAAACTTGCTGTTCCAGCATTTCCAGTAGCTTTTGTATTACTAAAACAATTAATAATATACGATGTATTAACATATCCAACTAATCCACCAATATCTTGGTTTCCTTGTACTTCTCCTATTGTATAGCAATTTCTAATGATTGTTTTACTATAAACTTCTCCTATTAGTCCTCCAGCTGCATTTCCTGTTGAACGTGCTTTTCCATTTACAGTACTTTCTTCTACTTGGCTTTGACCAGCATATCCAGCAATTCCTCCAACTCTTGTTGTTCCTACTATATTACTTCCTGTTACATGTACATTTTTTACAAAACTGTATGTCATACTACCAATTAATCCACCAACTTGTTTATTTGTAGCAGATATTGTAATGTTTTTACCTTGCACATTTTCTATTTGGCTATATTCTAGTGTTTTAGCAAATGCTCCTACATTCATTAAACTGCTTGTTATATTACTATTTTCTACTTGTAGATTAGAAATATTAGCAAATTTAACGGCATTAAAGATTGGAATTGTATTTCCTGTTAATTTGTGTCCTTGCCCATCTAGTTTACCCATAAAGTATCCATCGACAATAGCATTTCCTTCTGTTATGCTAGAGAAATCAATATCATTGTCTAATACATAGTAAGCACGAGGATTTTCGGTTAATTTTTGTTTAAATTCTTCTGCCGTTTTGATATGAACTTTTTGGATATTTCCATTTAGTACTTCTGCTCTAAAGTCATCAGTTACACGTTTTAAGTAATGGTAGTTCACTCTTCTGACATTAGTACTACTGCTAACATTTCTATCATTGTTTGAAGCATCTAGTTTTAATGCTTCTACATATTTTTCTACTAAGTCATCTGGATTTAAGTATGGAATGGTATTCCAACTATTTTCCATTAATTCATAACGCCCTGTTTTAAATTTCTTCCAAGTCATATCTGGGTCTTTGGTTACTTTTTTAATGGCATCTAAGTCATTATTACTCTTTCCACTAAAGTAGGTAATATATCCTCCGTCATATCCACCAATTCCTAGCATTTGCCATGATGTGTAAGTAAATCCATAAGAATGAGTTCTTCCTTTTTCATTATATGGTTGATACCAACGTCTTATATACATATGCTCTGAACCATATAATCCTTGTTCTCCCGTTTGTGTAACTGGTTTAGTTACACCTGGTTTAATGGTAATTTGATTATCATAGATGTCTTCAACTGTTTTTAAGTCCATTTCTTCAAATTCTTCTTTGGTAATTGGTTTCCATCCTACATTAGCATAATTTCCTGGTGCATTTGGATAGTAAATTTGTACTGCCACTTTTGCTTGTTCTTCTGGTGTTAATTGTAAAAATGCTTTTGCTTCTGCATAGTCTAAAAAGTCTATTGCTTCAAACATTCTTTTATAATAACTTTCTATTTTTTCTGTAGAGTTAATTCTTTCTGTGGTTAAGTTTGTAGTGATTACTTGACTACTATCATAATTGTAACTTAAGTTAAAGTTTACTGCTCCATCTCCAAATCCTTGTGTTGTATTTCCATCTGTATAATCCTCTGTTCCTGATCCATCATTATTGTTACAACCACCAACTGGTCTAAATCCATTTCTCTTAAAGAATAAGAAGTTACATTGGTTATGACCTGTTTCATGTGACCAAGTACGCCCATAACTTGTTAATGTATTATCAACAACATAGTAAATTCTTTGGGAACCAGAATAAGCTGCTACTGCTCTTATTGTAAACCATTCATTTAATAATTCATTAAAGTTTTTACAGAAAGGGTCAGTTGATTTTCCTTTTTTCTGTTCTCCTAACACAGGTAAAACCGTTGTATCAATTGATACATCACATACTTTATTAAAGATAGATGGTTCGATAAAACCTGCTGCTGTGGTATAAAATACACCAATTTGGTTAGCAAAATTTTTCATTAAATTTTGTAGATTTTGAATTTGTGCTTGATTTCCTGGTTCTCTTATATAAAGCCTTTGAGAACCTACTAAAAATGTCGTTGGTGCTGATATCATATAGCCTGAATCTTTTGGTAAGGTTAACATTGGTAAAATAAATTTTTTCTGTTTCTTTAGTTGTGTCCAAGCACGATAATCAATACTGTCTTCATATCCTTTTGCTGATGTTTCTACTAACATACCATTAAAGTTCTCTGCAAACCAATCATTTGGGTCTTGATTATTGGCAAACATTTTAATGTTATGTTCCACAAAATCACTAACTGTTGTGAAGCCAACACAAGGTCCTAAACTTTCTTCATAGAATAAGTAAGAAACATGAGTACCTAATGAAGTACTTGCTAAACATAAGTTTACTAAATTGTTTGTATTTACACCCGTATTGTATAATTCTCCTTTAAAGAATACAATATCACTTACTTTCATGTTACTAACTTCAAAGCCATAAAAACGTGAATAATAGTTATAAGCAAACATATATTGTTTTAGCTTATTCGTAATTTTAGTTAAATAATCATAAATATAATTGTTTAAAATAGAATTATCTATTGTTAAACTATATCCATTTACATTTCCTAAAAAGTTTAAAACAAATTGTTTTGCGCTTTCTTCTGTTTTAATTGTTTCATCAAAGAAGTCTTTATAAATACGGTCTCCTAAGTTGATTGGCGCTACTAATGGTTTTAAGTCTCTGTCATAATCTAGAGTTTGAATATAGTCCACTAATTTTTTTACAATTTCTGCATCTTGTTTAATAACATATTTGTCAAAGTTATATTCAATTCCTAGTTCTTCTAATTTATAGGATACCACATGGTTATTCATGTTTTTAAACTTCACTTGGTATTGCTTTGTGGTGTCATCTGTAAATACTACATTGATATGGTCTATGCTTTGATGGTTTTCTTCGGTAAGAGTTAGCACAAATTCATTTTTATCATTATATGGTAAAATGGTTTTGATTTGTTTTTGGTTTAAAACGTCGTCTTCGCTAATTCTTGCCCCGTCTACTACCAAATATTTTGCGTCAAAGAATGGCATTAGTTTGTATAGGTTTGAATAGGCTACTTCTTTTTTAGGGTCATAGTCTTGCATCTTCTTTAATCTTTCCACATCTGGAATGTAGTTTCCTGTCGTTGCTCCTTCTTGTTTGTTATTTGGGTCGTAACCTTTTAAAGTTGGTATGTTTTCATAGTTTTTATCATCTAAATTCCAAATTTGGTCACTAAATCCTGCTTGTTCTTTGCAGAATTCTCCACTAAACTCACTTTTAGCAAATTCCTTAATTCGTCCACTTGAGTTTTCTGCATTTGCCGTTAAATTCGATTCTGTCATTTCATAATTGAAGGTGTCTGGGTCTAATGTAATAGCACTTCCATGTGTTTTGTAAGATTTGCTTCCTTCTGCTAAACTAATATTTTGTACTAGTTTAATTCTTCCTGCACCATTTGCATTTCCAGCAATTCCTCCTACATTACCTGGTCCTGATGTTCCATTGATATTTACTTTTGCAATACAATGTTTAATGGTATTTTGTTGATACATAGAATCTTGAACACCACCAACAATTCCTCCTACTTCCCAAGAGCCTTGAATTTCTCCTGTTACATAACAGTCTTCTATGGTTGAACCATATCCTATTTCACCAACAATTCCTCCTACTCTTCTAGAACCCGCTCCTCTTTGTGCTACTATGGATAGATTAGTAACACTACATTTTTCAACTCTACTACCACTTAATCTTCCTGCTATTGGTCCAAATGTATAGAATTGGCTATAAGTAGAAATGGTTGAATTTTTGATGTGAACATTGCTAACAACTGTTTTACTGTAAATTTCATTGGCAATAAATCCTTTTTGCCATGAACCAACTTTGCTTGTTATATAAGCATTTTCTATCACAAGGTTTTTAATGGTTGCTCTTTCTATTTCGTTAAATATTGGTTTTTGTAAATTGTAGATGGTATGCCCATTTCCATTAATGGTTCCCTCAAACATACCGTCTCCAAAATAGGTTAAAGAATCTACTTCATATTCAGAAGCGTCATAATCTTTTGTTAGGTTAAAGGTTCCTGTTGGATATTGTCTCATTTGATAAAGTAAGTCTTCAAAAGATTCATTTTTTACAGAAGAACCTGTATTTCCCATAACACCAAAAGGTACTTCTACTTTTGCTTGTCTTTCGTCTCCTTTGTAGATTATCGTATTTTCTACATCTAATTCTAAAATAACTTTTCTTTGCTCAATTCTACAAGATTTTATATTTGCATGCATATCTGGCATATTTTTCATTTTTACTTTTGCTACATAATTTTCTGGATTTTCAATTATTTCATTACTATCAATATTCTTTACTTCCATTGGAAATCCATGATATATATGATATAATCTAACATCTTGTATATCTTTTAGTTGGATTTTTCGTTCTGTAAAATCGATTTCTTCTTGTAATAGTATTTGTTCTTGGTATTCATTTTCGCCAGCACCTAAAGCATTGGTATCTAGGTCATAATTAGCCTTTACTTTAATGTTATAGTATTCACTATCTATTTTATCAAATGTAATTTGATTATTGCCTACTACCAAATTTTGCGTTTTTATTTCATTTTTGTGGTCATCAAAAATTACAATAGTTCCATTAGAGATAGTTGTTTCTACATCATTTAGGTTAAAGCTTGCCACTACTTTATTTTTGTCAGTATCATCTTCTTTGTATCCAAAACTAGTAATAGTTGGTTTTTCTTTTAATACTTCGATTTTTATTTTTTGTTCTGGTTCTACATCCAAAAATCTCTTGTTGTTTAATATAATTGTTTCTAAGTTGTATTCTTTTACACCACTTTCTTCTAATGCTGGTAATTTAGTAGTATAATTATTTGTTCCTTCTGTATGTGTTAAAACATATTCATTACCATCTATAATTGCTTTTTCTGGTAAAAAGCTTGTTGCATTAGTACAATTAAAGCTTAAAATTATTTCTTCTTTTTTATTAAAATATTTTGTGTCTTTTTCTTTATTTGATGTTTTTAAGTCACTTACTTGTAAGTTGTAGTCACCAACTAGCATAATTTTTGCTTCTCTAATGACTTGATTTTCTTCTATGTTTTCGTCACCTTCTGGATAACGATTATAATTTGCAATAAATCTTGCAGTATATTCTTTGTCAATTTCTATATTTTCAAAAATTACTTTTCCATGTTCGCCATCTCTTTCAATAGTTGGTTCTTGCACTACTTGCTCTGGCATTCCTTCTGTTGCTGGTTTTACTAATTGTACTTTTCCTGTGATAAAGCTATTATCTGGATCTACTAATGTAAATGTTACAGTTACTTTATTTTCCGCTAAATTGTCTTCTTGTTTGATTTCTTCAATTTTTGGTATATCTTTTAAAACTGTTACTTCTACTGTATTTTCTATAATTGCTTCTGTTCCATCAGCAAATAAGATTTTGCTAGCAATAAGTTTCAATACTTTTGCTTCTTCTCCCACTTCTGTAATTACTTCATACACTCCATCTGATTTTTTAGTTGCAATACAATCTAAGTTATTAACACGAATTTTTGTAATTTCACTTTCACTGTTGCTCTCAATTTCGTATGTAATTTTTACAGTTTTGTTTTTTTCTAAGGTAGTTGGTTCTACTTCTGCTTTTTTTATAGTTGCAAAACGATTTGCTACAATTTCCTTTTCTAATAGAATACTATCTGTTACTATATGGTCTTCTGTTTCTTTGTAAGTTGCAATAATTTTTATAATGTAACTATTTGTTGTTTGTGTATTAAAGATTTTTTCTATAGTTCCATTCTCTATTTCTTGAGTAGTTATATCTTGACTAGCAATTATATTTTCACCGCTATCATAAAGTACTACTTTAGCTGATTGAATAGATTTTGCTTCATCTTCAATTTCAAAAGTTACTTTAATACTTTTTTCTTGTACATTTTCCTCTGTTTGTATATTAGATACTATTGGTTTTTGGGCATCAATTGTTACAGTTACTGTATTATCTGCTTCTAATACAATTTCTTTTCCATTTTTTAATTTTACTTTTTCAATAGTAATAGTATTTTCTCCCACTTGTTCTAATCCATCAATAGTTGCTATATACATATCTTCTTGTTTTGTTACTTCATAATCTTTATTGTTTACAGTAATAGTACCTGGTTCAAAGTTAGCACTATTAGTATTTTCAAATGCAATATTAGTACTATTAAATTTTATTGTAATTGGCTCTTTTCTAGCAAATTTGTTACTTTGTTGACCATCTTTTAGAGTTTGTATATTGCTTATACTAAACTTGTAATCTAGTGCCATAGTAAACTCTTTACTATATGTGAAAGATTCTCCCTTATGTTCTTTTCCTTCGATTTGGTCTTTAGCAAGATTATATGCTACATTAATAACAACTCTATAAGTTTTTCCTTCTTCTACTGGTACTTCTTGTCTATTTACTCCTGATGTTATATTTGTTTGTACAATTGCTATTTCTGATTCTTCTGCTTGTGGCTCTGTTGTAGTTTGTGTTTGTTGAACTTGTGCTGATGTGTTTGAAATTTCATAAACACTAAATTGTGCTAGTGCAATACTTTGTTCTTCGTCTACTAAATTAAAGTTTATATATGCTTTTCCTTCAAATGTTTCTTCTAATTTATAGCTACTTTCTTCTATATAAGGTTGCTCTTTTAAAACACTTACAGTAAATATATTGTTTATTTTTACTTCTGCTCCTGTATCTAAAATAGCTTTGCTTATTTTATATTCTTGTTTTCCAACTTGTGTCCCTGCGTTTACTTTTGTTTTATAAGCTCCACCTTCTTGTATTACATTATATTCTTGATCATTTATAACTAATTTTTGAATAAATACATCGTCATAATTTATATTAGCTCCAAATGTTATTTCTATTTCTTCACCTTTTTTTGGATAATAATTTGGTGTATCTATATTTGTTAGTTCTACAGTATATCCTCTTTTATCTTCTATCTTTTGTATTAAAAGTGTTAAGTCCGTTACAGTAATTTGTCCATCATTATTCATATCTGCATTTTCTAGTTTATCTTCTGGCAATTGTTTTAAATTAATTAAATGCCTTTCTAACAAATCAACATCTCTATAGTCTATTACTCCATCATCATTTAATTCACCTTTTGAAGATAAAGTAGTTGCTGCATAGATTACTCCTAAGAATAATATTATTGATAAAACAGAACAAATAACTATTTTAAATATAAATTTAGTTTTACTTTCTTCATTTTTTATATGTTCTTTCATAATCTATCAAAATCCTCCATTTTATTTTAATTCAAATAAATCAATTAAGATTAATTTTATTTGTGCCAAATCATTTATGCTAATTTCGCCATCATTATCTATATCTGCTGCTTTTGATTCTATTCCTGTTAATAATTTAGTTTCAATAAGATGTAATTTCACTTTAGCCATATCATTAATTGAAATTTCTGAATCTCCATCTGTATCTCCTATTACTATAAGAGTAAATTGTAATGTAGAACCTACTTTTAATTTTGTACCTGTACTAATTAAACTATCATCTTGTAATACATTTCCATTTTCATCTGTAAATACCATTTGTGGATCTGTTGTTACATTTTCTACTTTTACATTTTGCTTAAATTGTTGTACTGTTGTTTTTGGTAAAATTCTTGAAATATAACCTTGTTCTATTGTATATTTATCTGAAGTTATTTTTTCTGGTTGTGGTGGTTTTGGTTCATCTGGTTTTTCTTGTTGGTCTTCAATAATATTAATTGTCACTTTTATTTCACTTAAATTTATATCTTTCTTTCCTTCAGATGTTACAACATCTTTAAACTTAACATCTGTTGTACATGCTTTTACTCCTTCTTTTGCTTTTAAAGTAATCTTTACTATTTCTTCTGGAGCTTTACTTCCTGCTTTTTTAATAGCGATAAACTCTCCCGTATCCTTATTATACTTTAATTCTTCCCAATCATTTTGGCATACAAAGTTTTGTTCAAGCACTTCTTCAAAAATATTCTTATCATACTCCAAAGTTGCCTTATAAGCATTAAGTCCATTTTTAATTTCTTGATATTGATCAAACTTCAAAGTAACTATTACTTCTTGTCCTGCCTTTAGATCATTTACTGAACTACTTACAATTGCAATTAAATTTTCTGCTGCTAATAAACTACCTGCTAGCAGAATTAAAATAATAAATACAATAATATTACCTACTATTTTTTTCATTGTGGTATTCATCCCTTTCTTTTTTAATTACTTTTCATTTATATATAATTGTTATATAAAATTATAGCAATAAAATATAGTATTTTCAATACATTTATTACTTATATTTATTATAATATAATATTATAACTACGGTTCTCATGATTTTACTTTTCATAACTTTTAGATTAACTTTATATTACATACTTATTTCAATTAATGTAACTATACTTAAAACCCTTACGGAATGAGACAAGTGGGACAGTCTTCATATGTCTCATTATTTTGTCGAATGTTGTCATATATTATTGTTAAAACTTTTTTATTATATGGTTCAACTGTATGTATTTAGTCATGACTTTGGTTTTAATAGCCATTAAGTATACAATTTTATTTCATGTATACTTAACAAATGTTATGATAGATTTTAACATCTATTAAGTATACATTATACTTTAAAATGTTGTTACACTTTTGAAAATTTATATTTAATTTTAATTTTTCTACCTGTGCTTACAGTTATATTTTCTACTAGATTTGTAATTACTTCTTTTGTTGGTTTTTCCAGTTTTAGAAAATCATTAGCAAATTTATATAAATCACCATAATCAACTATTTGTACATTTTCCTGTTGTTCTAATTTTCTTTTTAATTCTTCCTGTTCATTGATTAGCTTTTTCTTTTCATCTTTTTTAGCTTGATATATTGAGAGAAAATCATCTACTGATATAATTTCGTTTAATTTATCTTCATATATGGCTTTTATTTGTAACTCTAGCTTTTTTATTTGTTGACCTATTTTGTCTATTTTCTCTTGAATTTTATATTTTTCTACATTTAATTCTTTTTCAACTGTTGCAAATGTTTCTTTTATTTCTCCTTTATTAAAAACAATTTTTTGACATTCCTGTTTTAGACTTTCTAATACCTTATTCAAAACTATATCACTACTTATTACTGCATTATCACAATTCATTTTATTTCCATTTCTATTACTACATATAAAGCTAAGTCTAACTTTTCCAGATGTTCTTGTATCAGGCTTAATTGTCATAGTTCCACCGGCACTTGCCGACACTTTATAAGTCCTTTTAATAAATGGTCATGCTTTCGTGTTCTTGTAGCTGTCCTATTTTTCATTAATTCTTGTACTTCATTCCATTTTTCTTTTTGTATTATTGGTTCATGCGTATTTTCAACTATTATCCAGTCTTCTCGTGGAGTTCTAACGCATTTCTTTATTTTGTAACTAACTTTTGAAGTTGTATGACTAACAACTGCTCCTGTATAAACTTGCGAATGAAGTATTTTTTGTATGAAACTTCGTTGAAAATAGTCATTTTCTTTCAAATATTGCTTTTTTCCTGAATATTGTGCAGGTGTTTTTATACCCTTATCATGCAATATTTGTACTATTTCTCTAGTCCCTTTACCTGATAAATATAAATCAAAAATTAATTTAATTATTGGTGCTGTTTCAGGGTTTATTACTAGTTTGTTCTTTTCTGTGCTACTTTTCATATAACCAAATGGTGCTTGCCCAGCTTGATATTCGCCTTTTTGCATTTTCATTATTTTTACCTTTTTTATTTTTTTACTAATATCACGTGCGTAATGATCGTTAAAGCCGAAGACGGAATGAAATCATATCATAACTATTATCATCATCACTGTCTATATTATCATTTATAGCTATGTATTTTATATTTTTTTCTTTAAAATAATTTTCCAAATAGTATCCTGACATTATGTAATCTCTTCCAAGCCTAGACAAGTCCTTTGTAATTACTGCATTTATTTTTTCATTTTCAATATCTTTTAGCATTCGTTGAAAATTAGGTCTATTAAAATTTGTTCCTGTATAACCATCATCTATATAATCATCAATTGCAATAAACTTATCTTGTTTAGAGTTTTCTATAAAATCATATATAATCTTTCTTTGATTAGAAATACTTTCACTTTCTCGGTCATCTCCATCATCTCTACTTAATCTCATATATATAGCTGTTTTGTATGTTCTTGTCTTTTCCAATTTACACCTTCCTTTCAAAAGACAAGTAATCTATTCATTACCTTGTTATATTATCATACTTATTTACTCGTTCTAAGGCTGATTAGACACTTTCTTTTTTCGAAGATATAATGTTGTCATTTTTGTAGTTATTTATATATTCTTGTTTTATTATTTGTAGCAATATTTCTTTTAGGCTCTGCTCTCCATATTCAACCACAATATTGCTTTCGCTTTCATTTGTTTTGGTTTTATTTTCTTTCTTATTCATATTTAATAAATATGAATTTCTAGTTTCATTTATACAAATTTCTTGCATTGTAGCACTCCTGTTCCAGAATGCCTTGTTTTAATATGTACCTAAATCAAGTGCAAGGACTTAACTCTATTTATTTTTATAATTTAATATATTATTTGTCCAAAAACATTAACTGATACAGCCACTGGATTATCAAATGTGCAATAAAAGTCATCTTGTAATAGTACTTTCCTTGACCCCCTATAGTCTTTTATTATTTCCATTTTTGATAATTCGACTGTTGGTGTTTCTGTATATGCTTTTAGATGATTATATTTTTTTCCAACTATACTTGTTTCACTAAATTCTGTCATTGGAAAATATGTTGTATTATAATTCCCCATACAAAATCCAATGCTAAAATATGTTTTCGATTCTTCTAATATTCCTTTATATCTATATCCTTCAAGTTTATCCAATTTGTTATCAGCAAATCTTAAAGTTATATCTAGCATTTCTCCATCATCTCCTTCTATATTTCTTACATTTTCTACTTTTTCAATAGTTGTTGCACATTCCATTATTTTATAAGTTTGTCCAGCTTCAAAATAATGCCACCATAAACTTGCATTTGTATTGTTGCTTTCAGCATATTCTTGCATTTCTGCAAATTTTTCTAAAATTTCTTTTAAATTCATGATAAAATTCTCCTTTATTTTATATATTTTCACTTTGGCTATATCAGTAATGATAGTTCTTATGTGATATAGCCAAAATGTTTAAAACTGCTTTATTTTAATAAATTAGTAATAATTATTATAACTATTGTAATAATCATCATCTTGATAATAATTATTTTTGTGCATTTGTAAAATATAATAATTTTTCCACTCTATTTCTTCCGCTTCTTGCTCAATTTCATAATCCATACTATGAATTTCTACTGCTCTTTCATATTGTTTTATTTTTTTATTTTGTTCTTCTTCCTGCTCTTGTGTTAAATTCATTTCCATACTTTCTTGTAAGATTTCCTGTAATTCCTTTTCCATTTGTTCAAATTCATAATTTGACATAGTATCAACTTCTTTCTTTTTTAAATTTAATTTTCTTTCATGTGCTTTTGATACAGGTGTTTCATTTTTATTTTGTAAATTTTTTTGTAACTTGTCTCCCAAGTGGGAGAGTTTCTTTTTCTGCATAAAATATCGCTCCTTTTTTAATTTTTTTTTACAAATAATTTTACACATGAAAAAAGCAGGTACACTAAAAAAGCGATTACATAATCATGTGTAACAGCTCTTTTAATGTACCTGCTTTTCAACTATAAAAACAGTATTAAAATTAACTTGAAATTTATTTGCAATATTTAATTGTGCTTATTATACTACATATTTCCCCATTTGTCAAGTTATTTATTTTTGCTATTTTGCATTTTTCTTTACAGACATAAGTCTTTTGCGGATTTTATTTTTCTTGTATTTTCACTAATTTTGTAAACTTTTTCGACATATGCATGCCGTTGCTTGACAGGTCCTACCCACGCCTGTTATATTTTTCAACTTAAATGTCACAATAAAAAGCCTTATTTTAAAGGCTTTATTTAATATTTATATATTAACTTACTTTTTTAATACTTTCGTTGTTACTTTCGTATTCTCTAACAAATGCATAAAATTTACTTTTCTTTAAGTTTAAATTTGCCATAGTTGTTTTTGCTGTTTGTTTTCCGTTTCTCCATAGGTCATATTGTATTTTGAAATTTCTTGGAATTTCTATTGTAGGTCTACCAAACTTTTTACCCTTTGCTTTTGCTATTGCGATTCCTTCAGCTTGTCTTTGTCTTATATTAGTTCTTTCATTCTCTGCTACATAACTTAATACCTGAAGAATAAGGTCACTAATAAATGTTCCTAATAACTGTTTATTTTTTGTAGTGTCTAGTAGTGGTATATCTAAAACGATTATATCTGCATAGTTTGTAATTTCTTGCCACTCTTTTTGGATTTCCTTGTAATTTCTTCCTAATCTATCTATTGATTTTATAACTAATACATTATTTTTAGTTCTTTGAAGAATTTGCTTCATTAATTGGTAATCTCCACGGTTGAAGTCTTTTCCACTTTTCTTATCTATAAATAAATTTTCCTTTGTAATTCCATATTCTTCTAATGCTTGTATTTGTCTTTCTAAATTTTGGTGTTGGGTGCTTACTCTTGCATAACCATATAAATTGATTTGATTTTCCATATTATTTCTATCTCCTTTTAATTATTTATTGAATTAATTATATGAGATAATAGGCTAAATCTAAAGGAAAATGTCCAAAAAAGTTGAAGATTTTTAGGACATATCCAAAAAGTAATAATATAACTTTAATGGAAATAAAATATTGCTTTTTTCTTTCCACCAATAAGCTATAGTTTTTTGGACTTAATTTTAAACTAATATAAAAGAAGGGGGAAGTATTATGCTAGAAAGTAACAATAGTCATTTTAGGAGGAAAATGAAAATAAGCAATGAACAATTAAAAAAGTTATTGCCTAATGATAGTAAAAATATTATTCCAGTAGTTAGAAATAATGTTGTTATGATTCCAATAAAAAATTTTTGTAATATTGGTATATCATCTGTAAGTATTCCACTACAAAATTATGATACTGGTGCAATTTCATTTTTGAGTATCCGTTTAAATAATATTGAAGATGTTAGCTTTTTACTTAATGATGATGAGTTAGTCTGCGAAATATATAAAAAGGAAAATGGGGATATATTTTTAGAATTAAGTTCGTTATATTATGACTTGAATCAGGATAATATAAAAGGAAATAACTGCTACAATTAAGTAACAGTTATTTTTTTATTCGCTTTCTTTAATTTTCTCTCCATTTCCGTTTATAATTATATATTTAGTAGAGAATATATCTTGTGAAGTATAATGTGCATTAGTATCATTATATTTATCTTTATCATACAAGTTATATAATATAACATAATTGTCATCTATTTTTTGACAGAAATTGCTATATATTGTTGGGTTTGGGTGTTCCTTTGTTCCTAATTTTATATCAAATTTATTTTTTATTTTTCCGTTCGTATCTAAAAACATTATATTGTCATCTGTATCATTATTTATTAATAAATAGCCATTATTTAAAATTCTAACATCATTTTTCTTTCCTACAAATACTGGATCAAATATATTTTCTCCCGTCTCAATATTAATATTATAAAAATCATTATCACTTACAAATACCAAATTTGAGTTTGTTGTATCCCAAGTTATTTGAGAAGCATTAGATATTTCTTTTTGCCATAATTTATTTAATTTTCTATCATATACATTTATATATACATACTTATCTTTTCTTGACATATCAAAAACTATATATTTTTGTAAATCTGGTGTTACATATAGCTGTTTGTTATAATAATCGTGTTCTATTCCTTGATTATAGGTATAATTATATGTTATTAATCCATAAGGATTCGACTGCCATATATCAAAAACTTTAAAATTCAAATTAGATTGATTTTCAAATTCTGCTAACCAAATCCAGTCTTCAAATGAAATATAATCACATTCAGTCATTTTCAGCATTTCATCATTTGTTGGTTTTCTAAATTTGACATCATTTCCAAAAACAGCTTTTGACACATTTCTTAAAGTTACTTCACTATACCAATTAGAGTTTTCGCCCATTTCTGTTATTTCTATAATTGGCAAATATATATTTTGACCATTAATGTTTCTTGTTTCAGCTCCTATTAATTTTCCCTTTAACGCCATAACATCTTTTTGCATTACCATTTTTTCAGGCTTTCTTCCTTTTATTATAATTGGTTCTGTTAAATCTGCCAATTCTCCACCATAAAAATCATCAACGCCAACACCCCATTGACAAACTGCCTCAAAGTTTTCACTATCAGATGATAAGATAGAATTTATTTGACAGTATAATGCTACATTTATATTTTTTAACATATCAGCATATCTTACTAATTCTGTATATGTATATAAGAAGAAATAATCTTCATCAAAAAATTTAATTACATCTTTTTGATTATCTGTTAAAGATGTATCTGTTGTGTCCATTAATTTAAAACTCATATTTTTTGCTTGTTGCGTAGTTTTTGAATTATTAGTAATAGGACTATTTGAACTATTTTCTATTTGATTATTAGTATTGTTATTATTTAATTTTAATACTAAAAATACAACGATTCCAATTAATGCAACAATAACTATTCCCAATATTATAAACATAATTTTATTACTTTTCTTTTTTTCTTCCATAATTTACATCTCCTTTTCAAAATAATTTTATTACTTTTTTCGACAAAATACAATACTTTTTATTTATTTCTTTTATTTTTTAAATATTCATATATTCCACTGCCAATTAAAGCTATGAGCATAATTCCCACTATTATTAAGCAAATTTTTCTTTCTGCTGGTGTCATCTCTGCCCATGTTCTATTATTAGTGCCATATAAACTAATCATTAAATCATCTCCCTTGTCTTTATTATTTATACCATATTTTCCTTATTTTGTCTACTGTTTTAATAAGTTATGTTTTAGTGAGTTATTTTTTCTTTAATTTTTGTCTAAAATATTAATAGTAAATGGGGTGCTATTATGATAAAGTTAAATATACTTGAAATTTTGAAGAAAAAAGGTAAAACTAAATATTGGTTGTTTAATCAATTAGATATGAGTTACACCAATTTTAATAATATTGTAGAGAATAAGACAAAATCTATTAAGTATGAAAATATAGAAAAATTTTGTGATATTTTAGACTGTCAACCTAATGACTTATTTAAAAGAGTAAAAAAGTAATTTTGACATTACTTCTTTAATTATATAGAATTTCTGTTGTTAACCTTGCACCTAATGTATAAGCATATATAAATGTTTGTTCTTCTTCTTTTAGATTCATTTTAAATATTAAATCTATGATTTTGTCTAATTCTTTCTTTTGCTTTTTGGTAAGGTGTTTTTCTAATTTTTCTGTTTTATCTAAAAATTTATTTGAAATTTCAGTATATGCCTTTGTTGGTTGTAACTCACTTTCTACATATTTATAATATAGCTTTGATATTTCCTTTTGTTCTCTCATCTTGTACCTGCTTTCTACTTAATAAATATTCCAGTTATAATAACTTTTCTATGTCTACTACTATTATTATTTTTTAGTTGTTTTTGTAGATGCTGTAGCTTTTGTAGTAGGTTTATTAGCTTTTTCTTCTGCTTTTGGTGTAGTTGCTGATTGTGTTGTTTCTCCAATTTCTTTTACTGTTTTTAATTCTTTAGGCTCTGTTTTCTTTGCTTGTTCTTTTTTAGGAATATAGTTTTTTATAGCTGTTAATGTTTCGACTGTTGTTGTTATAAAATTTTTAATGTCTTTTGTTTCTGTTTTAATAGTATTTTTTCTTCTAAAATTTCTTGTGTGCTGTTCAATTGTTCTCTGTCCTATAAGTAACTTTCTAACAATTTCAAGTTTTTTATTATTATCTACTATTGTGTTTGACATCTCTATAATTTGGAATAAAGCTGTATTGATATTTCTTCTCAAGCCATTAATATTTAATGTTTTAGCAATAGTTTGAGCTGTCTTTGTTAATTCTTCATCTTTTAATTTAGTAATGTCAAGTTGTACCAAATTAGATAATACTGTATCATTTTTATTCATCTTCTTTTCATCTCCTTCCTTTTTATAATAGGGGATAGAGAATTTACCGAAATAATAAAATAAATTCTCTATGGCTTTTTTGTATGTGCCTATGTAGTATGAATAAAATATATGAGATTATGTCTACTTTGTAAATGAGTACGAGAAAAGTTTTTCATTTTCTTTGTTATAACTGCTTTTTGATGATATAGTTTAGTTATATACTATATTTCTTTTATTCTTCCTGCTGTTGCATGGGGTATAGCTGTGATAGTAATTTTAGATAAACTGTTGCTATAAATAAGAAAATTCAAGCTATTTACAAGCCCCAAACGGTGTATATATAAATAAAAAGTGCTATGCTTGAATTTCTTATTTTTTATTAGTGAATTACGAATATTAATTGACAAGATTTTTTAACACAATTACTCTCATATTCGGTTTTAATTTATAAGTTGTGTCCTTGATTTTATTTTCTTCTTGATACTTTCTTATGTTATTAATGGTTTTTGTATTAAGAATCGTATAAGTAAAATTTTGTTGTTCTAAAGTTTCTTTAATTTCTGTATTGTAATTAAGCAATGAAGATATAAAACACATAAATCCATTTTTAATCTTGCTGTATTTAAGCTTTAATTTCTTCCTTTTGGCATTTAAATCTTTCACATAATCAAATATCATTTTCCTAGTAATAAATCCTTCTAAAAAGACAGTCTTGTTCTTTGTAAGATAATTGATTATATCTTCTTTTGCTCTTAAGCCATGTCTATAATTTCTTTTACAATTCATATTATAACTATAAATCATATCTGCTGTTCCTTCTCCAAATGTTTCAGCTACCATCATATATCTAACACTATTCCAGTTAAGTTTAAGAATTTCTTTAGCATTTCTATTTATTTGTGGAAAATCTGTTTCTTTTAATTCACTTACCCATATAAAACTAGGTATTTTATTATTTGTGTTTTTGATTTTAGTTATATATTTCTGTCTTTGTAAAATTCCTAGAAGATAAAGCATAATAAATGCTTTGTATCTGCCTACTACATTAAAGCTATTTCTTATTGATAGTACCATTAAAATATTTCCGTTATTTATTGTGTATTTGTTGGAATTGTAAGCATAGTCATAAAAAGTTAAAAGTATGTTTTTGTTTGGGTTGTGTGGGTTGGACTTGTCCATTATTTTATATTTCAATAATACTTCTTTGATAGCTGGGTATCTGTCTATATGCCTATTTAATAGTGATATATTTCTATCTATTATTGTTTTGTAGATGTATTTTTTATTCTGTAATAGTAATGATTTGATAGAGTTTGTAGGAAATAATGACAAGATTTCGGGAATATACAACTTGTCCAACTCTTTGTTAGTAATGCTGTTGGGAGATGATATAGATATATCATCTAGATTATAACTAAATTTTAAATAACAGCTTTTTATGGTTTTGTTATCAATAGTATTTTCTTTCATATTTGTATAAAATATTCCACTCATACGAGTTAGGTAGCTCTCATCAATTTTTTGTTGCTTGTCCTTCATACTTTTTTGCTGTATCTCCTGTAACTGCTGTGAACTCATTATTGTTTCATATTTCAGTCCTTTAGAGTGCCTAATATTATTTTGATGAGTAACTATATCTAAATTAGAAATCCTATTGTCTAGTGTATTTTTGTTTATGTGGTTTATTTCATAATTTTTATTTTGTAAAATTTTCTTTAGTTCTTCATCATATTTTGAATAATATTGAAGAACTAATCTATATAAGAGTGTAATTGAATCGCCTTGTTTTATAACTGGGTAGTTCCAATTATTTAAAGTAACTTCTTTTAATGATAGTTGACTGCTTAAAAATCTAATTAAAGAATAATCACAATCTAAAAATGCTATATTTTCTTCTGTAATCTCGCCTTTTTTCTCATTTATTGCTTTTACTACTATTATTTCATCATTTATATTTTCTAAAATATTCATTTCATTACCACCTTTTATACAATTTTTTAATGAAATGTATAAATCGACAGTAATAAAATTACATTCATAAAAAATGCTTAGCCCATATAAAAGCTAAGTATTTTTTAATTATTGAATTTGTTACATTAATGAATAGTTACTACTTATCTTTTTATAATTTCATTAATGTATACTTAATGTTTGTTAAAATTGGTTTCCATGACCTCCTTCATATGGTCTTTTAAATGCAAATCCTACTGGTATTGGTCCTCCGAATATATATCTTTGACTATTCCAACTTTGCATACATCTTTTTGTTGTCCATAAAATATTGCTTCTACTAGAACCTCTAAATTCTCTTACCTTTAGTGTCCCATTTGTATTATATGGCATTGGCTCAGCTTCACCTCTATAATATGTTTCCATTCTATCTGTATCATTATTAAATACTATTATTTTTGCCATAACAAAAAATCCTCCCTTATAGTTTTATACTATTTTATGAGAAGATTTTCCTTTTAGTGTATTTATATTTTTAATTTATCTAATTCTTTATTCAATTTATTTCTCATCATCAATATATACCTTTGCTATTAGACATTTTTCCATTTGATTAGTCCTTCTTAATATTGAAATAAGCATTGGTTTCATAACAATTAATATACTGCTTACTTTCATTAGCTTTCCTTTAGCTTTCATAGCTTGTGTTAACGCAGATATTTCATCTCTTAAAACTGGAATTATACATATTGAAACTGAAACTATAATTCCTATATTATCAACATTTACTCTAAATATTTTTAATGGATAAAATAATTTTTTTATTGTTTCTGCTATTTCTGTGGTGGTAGTTCTTTTAGAAAATATATAAGTTACATTATAGCAAATAATTATTTTTATTCCTATTAATATCCCTTCATTCAAGTTAGCAAAAATGATATTTAATATAACTGTGAACAGTATAAATGGGAAAAAAATCTTAAAATTATATATCATATCTTTAAATTTAATCTTTAGTACTCCTAATATTACTAAATTTATTAACAATAAACATATTAATATTTTAAAATCATTTATAAAAAATATTAATATTGTATAAATTATAAATACTATGAATTTAAATATATTTTTCACTTTTTACATACCCCTACAATTTCATTAACTATTTCTGCAATTGTCCATTCTTTTAAATTTAGTATTATATTGTTTTGCTTTAATTTTAATATTATTTCTATAATATCAGGTAATTTAATATCACATTTTTCTAATAATTTTACATTTTCTAGTATTTTTTCCTTTTTAAATATATGTTTAATTTGTTTATCCTCTATTATTAGAACTTTATCTGATAATAAAATTTCATTAACATTATTAGTTACAAAAATAATTGTAAATCCTTCTTTTTTCAATATTCTTAAGCAGTCATATATATTTTCTTTTTCCTTTGAATCTATCATTGTGGTAGGTTCGTCCAATATAATATATTGGGGTTTTACTGCTAACACACTTGCTATATTAATTCTTTGTTTTTGTCCTAATGATAACTCATATGTGTTACTTTCTTTAAAATCCAACATATTCACACTATTCAATGCTTTCTCGATTCTTTCTTCTTTATTGTCTAAATTAAGATTTTTTAAAGCAAATTCTATATCGTCAAATACTCTTGGAAATAAAATCTGGTTATCTGGATTTTGAAAAACTATTCCTACTTTTTTTCTCAATTTTAAAAAATCTTTTTTATTTTTTGTATTTATTTCGTCAATAAATATATTGCCTTTACTAGGCTTAGTAATTCCTGCAATTAAGTTAAGAATTGTTGACTTCCCTGTTCCATTTTTTCCTATAATACTTATAATTTCTCCTTCATTTATTTCTAAATTGATATTTTCTAGTATACTATCTTCATTTTTATATTTAAAATACACATTTTCTAATTTAATCATTTTTACTATTGTTCCTTCCCTAATACATAAATCTGGTTGAAAAGAATTATAATTATTTTTCAATCAGATCATCCTTTAAGTTTTTTATTACTGTTCCATAAATATAAAAGCTTCCTACAATAAATGTAACACAATTTTTATACTTTTTTTTAACTAATGCTAATGCCTTTTCTAATTCATACATATATAAACTTTTGCTATTTGTATGTTTTTTTGCTTCATTATATAGTTCTTCTTTTGACACATATATTTTTTTGTCATTTCCATCAGTAAATATAAATATAGATTTTTTATCTTTTAAAAGTTCTTTTAAAATTGTTTTATAATCCTTTAAATTTAATATTGAAATAATATAAACTTTATCTTGATTATCATAATACATTTTAACACTATTTATAAAATTTTCTATTGCTGGTTTATTATGTGCTCCGTCGTATATGATTAGTGGATGATTGCTTATCTTTTCAAATCTTCCTTTATGTATTGTGGCTTTTAACCCATCTCTTATTTCTTTTTCTGAGATTTTATATGATTTATTTCTTAAAATTTCAGCACATTCTATACATATACTTGCATTATAAATTTGCTTTTTCCCTTTAAGATTTATTAATATATTTTTGTAATTTCTATAATTAAACTTTTGAAAGTCTTCATCATAATCATAGTTAAATATATCTTCTTTTTTTATTAAGTGCAATATATTGCTTTTATTTGAACATATTTCTTTTATTTTATCATTTACTTCTTTTTCCTCTTGTTCTACAAATATAGTTTCTGAGTTTTCTTTTATTATTCCTGCTTTTTGCTCAGCTATTTCTAATAAAGTGTTACCTAAAATATTCATATGGTCATATCCTATACTTGTTATAATTGATAAAATAGGATTTACTATATTTGTACAATCATATAGTCCACCTAGTCCTGTTTCTAATACTACGAAATCACAATTATTTTTATAAAAATGTAATATAGCCATTGTTGTTTCTAATTCAAATAATGTTATTTTTGAATTATTTAAACTATTGTATTTATCAACTTTCGGCATTAATTTTTTAATTAATTTTTCTATTTCTTCATCAGTTATATTTTTGTTATTAATGCTTATTCTTTCATTGTAATCAATTAAATGTGGACTCATAAATTTTCCAACTTTATATCCCGAATTTAATAAAATGTTTGTTATCATTTCTGTACAACTACCTTTTCCGTTTGTACCTGCTATGTGTATTATTTTTAAATTTTTCTCTGGATGCTCAAATTCATTCATAAAATATTCCATTGCTTTTAATGTTGGATTTTTTGTTCTATTATAAAAAGTTGACAAATATTCTTGTACATTCATTTCCTATTTCTCCTCATATAGGTATTTTTTTATAAGTGGTCTTGAAAATTTTTCTAATGCATAAATGGTTATTATCTGTATAGGCATCATTATTATTTGTGTAATTATTCTACTAGCCATAATTGCTGAATATGCCTTTCCATATAATATGTGAATCCACAATGAAGTTATAAAAACATTTACTATAATTAGAACTATTAAACTACTTATTATTAACCTTATTATTAATTGATTATTTTTTAGTGCTTCTCCATTATTATATAGAAATAGCCCATATATTAATCCAGAAATTGCTGCACTTACTGTGAATCCTGGAAAATATGCTCCAAATGGAAATAAAATTGCTCCTAATAAATCTCCTAATAACGCGATTATCGTGCTATATTTAGGTCCTAACCAAATTGCTGACATCATAATTGGTATAAAGCTAATGCTTATTACTAATATTTGTGTTTTTATTGATACAAATCTAGATAATATTATTAATATTGCTAATAGCATTGCTGATAATATAACTTTCTTTATTTTAGACATAAAAAAATCTCCCTTCTTTATAGTTCACGCTACAAAGAAAGAAGATTTTAATTTCTTCTTTTATTTTTTATAGCGGAATGCGAAAATAAATAAGCGATTTATATCTTGCCTTAATAGCAACTTCCCGTCTATTAAGTCTTAACTATTTATTTCCTACTCTATATTAATTATTCTATTTTACTTCTCTTGCTTTTACAACAACTCTATACTTACTGTCATCTGTACATGTTATTAATGTTACTTCTTTATTTCCATTTGTTAATTGTGTTGTACAACTTACATCAGTTGGATCTACCTGATATTTATTATAAACTCTATAATTGATTGTTTTTCCAGACAAATCTGTAATTTCTATAATATCACCTGTTGTTAATGTTGGAACTTTACTAAAGAATTTTTTGTTTCTATAATTATGACCTACAATACAAAAGTTTCCAACTTCGTTTGGTTCTGGTCCCCAGAATTTTGTAGGTGATATTTTTAATAATGCTTCTGTTTCTTGTGCTGAATCAGTTTCTCCATCAAAAATTGGATATTTTACGTTTATTTTTGGAATATTAACAGTTCCTACTACTACATATTTATATCCATTACTTGTCGTCTGAACATCTCTATTTGTCGTTTGAGGTTGAACGTAACTACTATTACTATCGTCTGAGTCTCCATCTTCATCATCTAATACTACTACTAGTATATTATTATCAGCTACTGTAGTATCTTCCATTGTTCCCATATTTTCTAATATTGCTTGTGAAACTTCCTCGCTTTTATTCCTGTCATATTCAGCATATATGTATAAGGAAACTAAAATGCATATCAAAAAAATGGAAAAAAGAAAATTAACTTTATATGCTTTCTTTTTTCTCTTTAATTCAGGTGTAATATATAATTTGTCTGTTGTTAAAATTTGATTCATATTATTCTCCTTATTATATTACTTCTTTATTATTATAACATAAAATATTCTAGATTTAAATAGTTTTATTAAAAATTTTATCTGTAATATATGAAAAATCATTTAAATTTAATTTTTCTGCTCTTATATTTGGATCTAATCCTATCTCATTTAAAATAGAACTTCCTTCTTCTTTTGTTTCAAATACTTTTGCATTTGTTAATGCATTTAATAATGTTTTTCTTCTTTGCATAAATGCACATTTTATAATTCTAAACATTATTTCCTTATTTGATACTTTTACTGGTTTATCTTCTCTAATATTTAGTTTAATTACTTCTGAGGTTACTTCTGGTTGTGGTATAAAAGAGTTATTTGGAACTTCCATTATTTTTTGTGCAATTGAATAATAGTAGACTGCATATGTAATAGCTCCTGTATTCTTTTCTCCTGGAATGGCAATTAGCCTATCTGCAACTTCTTTTTGTATCATAACAGTAATACTTGTTAAATCTAATTCTTCTTCCAATAATTTCATAATAATTGGTGTTGTAATATAATATGGAAGATTTGCTACTATTTTTGCATTTTTATATTTTCCATTGTTCTTTTCTTCTTCAATTAATTCTTTCAAATTGACTTTTAGTATGTCTTGATTTATTAATTGAAAATTATTATACATTGTAAATCTATCTTCTAATATTTCAATCATTTTTTTGTCTAACTCTACACAAATTACTTTTCCTGCTTTTTCTAATAAACCTTTTGTTAATGTTCCTAATCCAGGTCCTATTTCTATAACTAAATCGTCTTTTTCTATTTCACTGCTTTCTATTATTGTTTCTACTACTTGACTATTTATTAGAAAGTTTTGCCCTAATGATTTATTTGCTTTTATATTATATTTTTTCATAATGAATTCTGTTTCGTTTTTTATATTATAATCCATAAAATATTTTCTCCTTTTATATTATTTACCTTTGAATAATAACAATATTTTGTTACAATTTACAACTTGTTTATATTTGTTAAATAGTTATAATATATTATTTTTTAGGAATGAATGTGGGGACCAACAAGTTACAGCTTGTAAATAAAATTTGAGGAGCAACTGCACCGCATAAGTTTATCTACAAACTGTTAGCAGTTGGGAATAGATAAAAAATAATATCTTATAACTATTTAGCTAATCTACTATTTTAAATAATGCTATGAATTATAACAATATTTTATTACAATTTATATGTTTTTTCAAGTTCATATTGCTTTTTACCTCAGTTTCATATAAAATATAGTTACAATTTAGTTTAAAAATTATTTAAACTAAATTGTAACGAAATATAACAAAAGAGGCGTAAATATGAAAAATAATAAAACACCTAATCGAAAAAACACTAAATCAAAATCAAACAATATACCTCAAAAATCAAGTACTATAACATCTAAAACAGCAACTAAATCTACAAAAACAAATTCTTCAAAGATATCTAAATCAGCTAGTAAAGTGCAAAAGTCTGATCGAAAATCTTCTAAGTCATCAAAGACAGATTCTAGACCTTCAAAATCAATCGCTAAGACATCTAAAAAATCAAATTCATATAATGAACAATCTAATTCAACTGTTATAAATGTAAAAAATAAATTTAGTTCTAAAAATTTAATAGTTACGAAAAAATTAAGATTCACTTTGATTATACTAATTGTTATTTTTGCTTTATTATTAGCTAGAATAGGATTTCTTCAATTTGCACAAGGAAACTATTTAAAAGAACTCGCTTATCAACAACAACTAATTAATCAAATTATTAGTCCTAAAAGAGGCAATATTTATGATTCAACGGGAAAATCATTAGCTATTAGTGCTTCAGTTGATACTATTACAATTAATCCTGCAAAGTTCATAAAAGATTCTACAAGCGATACAAAAGCACTTCAAGAAAAAGTTGCTAAAGGATTGTCTGAAATTTTTGAACTTAATTATGATGATATGATTACAAAAGTTACAAGTACTTCTCAGGTTGAAACAATTGCTAAAAAGGTTGAACGAGATAAAGTAGATAAATTAAAAGAGTGGATGGATGAAAATAAAGTTACATCTGGTATTAATATAGATGAAGACACAAAAAGATATTATCCTTATAGTTCGGTTGCTTCTAGTCTAATTGGTTTTTGTGGAAATGATAATCAAGGATTAAGTGGTATTGAATATACTTGGGATTCTGTTTTAACTGGAACTCCTGGAAAAATTGTTAGTTATAAAGGTAGTGACCAGAAAGAAATTCCTAATTCAGAAGAAACTTATATATCTGCTGAAAATGGTAGTGATCTAACACTTACAATTGACCTTAATATTCAAACAATTGTAGAGAAATATTTAAAACAAGCTGTTGAAAACAATTCTTGTTCAAGGGGTGGTAATGTTATTGTTATGAATCCTGAAAATGGAGATATTTTAGCAATGGCCTGTTATCCAGATTATGATTTAAACAGTCCCTATACTCCTAATTCTACATTAGCAAAAACCTATAATTCACTTTCTGCTGAACAAAAAAATGAATCTTTATATAAAATGTGGTCTAATAAATCAGTAGCAGAAACTTATGAACCTGGCTCTACTTTTAAAATTATTACAGCTGCTGTTGCATTAGAAGAGAACATTGCAAAAACAGATACAAGCAATGACTTCTATTGTCGAGGATATGAAGAATTTGACGATGTTTCTAATTCTAAAGTAACAATCCGTTGTTGGAGAGATCAACCTCATGGTGTTCAATCTTTAAGACAAGCTCTTTGTAATTCTTGCAACCCTGCTTTTATGCAATTAGGTAAAAAGGTTACTGCTCCTACATTATATAAGTATTATAAAGCATTTGGATTGTTTGATTCTACTGGCTCTGGTTTATATGGTGAACAAAATAGTATTTTTCAAGATTTAGATAAAGTTGGACCAGTTGAACTTGCAACTATGTCATTTGGACAAAGACTAAATGTTACACCTCTTCAAATGATAACTGCTATTTCTTGCGTAGCTAATGATGGTGTTTTAATGAAACCAAGAATTGTAAAACAAATTAAAAATACAGAAAATGATTCCATAAGTGAAGTTCCTGTAACAGAAGTTAGACAAGTTATTTCAAAACAAACAGCTGAAAATGTAAAGTCTATGATGGAATCTGTCGTAACACAAGGTACAGGTAGAAATGCAGCAGTTGTTGGATATTCAATTGGCGGAAAAACAGGTACTTCAGAGCCTACTGAGGCCAATAAAGATGAAGGATATGTTGCATCTTATGTAGCAATTTCACCTGTTGAAGATACTCAGGTAGTACTATTACTTACATTATATGATCCTCCAGATGACAATCATCAAGGTGGACAAGTTGCAGGTCCTGTCGTATCTCAAATGTTATCAGAAATATTACCTTACTTATTAATACCTTCAGATTCTAATACTTCTTCTACTGACTCTAGCAATTTGATTACAGTTCCTGATATTAGAAATAAAACTGTTGCAGAAGCTGAAAAAACATTAAAAAATGCTGGATTCGCAGTAAAAACTTATGTAAGTGGAGATAGCAATACTGTCTTAGTTGAAGACCAGACGCCAAAACCAGGTATTTCATTATCAAAAAATTCTATAATAATACTTTATGGTAAGGGAAATAGTGCATCTACTTCAGTTAATGTTCCTGATTTAAAAGGAATGTCTGCATCTGAGGCTACTACGGTTTTAAGAAATAAGAATTTGAATATACTTACTGAAGGAAAAGGATCTATCATTACTCAAGATTACTCAAAAGATGAACAAGTTCCAGAAGGTACAATTATACGAGTTACGTTAAAGCAAAATTTAACAGATGCTCATTAATAAATAAGAAAATAATATGTTTTGGCATTTTTTCTATAACAAAAGTAAACATCTGAAATGTTTGGACTGATAAATGTAATATTTATTCAGTCCATTTTTTCATTTTCCCAATATTCTTTTAGTAGTTTATCTAATTTATTAATTTTATCATATTTTCTTACTACATAGTCAACTAAATCTTTTCTTTCTCCTCGTAAATAAATCATCCAAGCATCTTCTTTGTTTATAGTTGCAATTATATCTTTACTGAATTTTGGTAGTTCTAATATGTGAAATTCTAGCCTTTCTTTATTTCCATTTTCATCTGGATTGCTATCTATATATTTTATTTGATGGTAGTTTTCTGATTTAAAATGTTCGAAATCTAATAAATTAATTGTTACTGTTTTTGCAGTTTTTCTATTTGCATTATGTTCTAATTGATTTGAGTGTATTTGTGCATAATATAATAACATTTTATTCTGAATATAATATCCATCTATCCATTGTATTCCTATGTTCATTTCTTTTGCATCTATTAGTTTAATCCTAACATCTGCTATTCCAAATTTTTCTTCTGATGGAAGATATTTTTCTTTGCTTTTTAAATATGGATTTAGTGTGATTTCTTTTATTTTTATATGCAAGAATGTTTCTATAAAATCTTGTATAATATCTAAATTGTCTTTTGAATTTAAAACTTTTCGTAATACTAAATTACTGTTTGAAACAAAATTTCTATTCATAAATTAATTAAGTAAAAACTTTTCCTCCTCGTATCAATTTAAAATTATATAATTTGTTTAAGTATATTTTGTCCCATTATTCTTTGTCAATACATTTTTTTAACTTTTTTAACTTTTCATCGCATTTTTCGACAAAAATCGGGAATGTATGACTAAATTCTAATCATACATTCCATATCTTCTAATTCTTTTATTGCTTTTAATACGCTTTCTTTTGATGTTGAAATTTCTACCATCATTCCAATTTCTTTTAATACATCACATATAGCTTTTTTAGGTGTTGATGCTCCTGCCATCACGCCAATTGAATCATAGTGCTCTATATTTTCATTTCTTACTTTTTCAGCAGTTTCTATATGTACTGCATGTTTACAGTTCTTTTTTGCTATTTCATATAATTTATTTGTATTTGAACTATTTTTTCCTCCTATAATTATCATACAATCCACTTTTTGTGATAACTCTTGCATTTCTTTTTGCCTTGATTCTGTTGCTTTACATATAGTGTTTTTAACAACCACTTCTACATTTTCACCAACTTCTTCTTTAATTATATTTTGTATCATTTCAAACTTTTTTACACTATAAGTTGTTTGTGCCATTATTAAAATTTTTTCTATATTAGAGGCCTTAAACTTTTTCAAAAGTTCTTCTATTTCTTCTTCATTTTCTATTATAGAAAAATTGTTTCCACAATAACTTTTTGTTCCTATAATTTCTGGATGGTCTTTCTTTCCACATAAAACTATATAATATCCCTTTTCTACATATTCTTCTGCTATTAAATGTGTTTTTAAAACTTTTGGACAAGTATAATCTATAATATTTATTTCATTCTTTTTAGCCTTTTCATAAATCTCTTTTGCCTCTCCATGAGCTCTTATAATAACATTTGCGTTTTCTTCTTCTATTTCTTCTAAATCTTCTATAAAGCTAATTCCTTTCTCCTGTAATTCTGAAACTACTTGCTTATTATGAACTAACTCACCTAGACAATAAGTTGTATTATTATTTTCTTCTATTTGCTTTATGCTTCCATCGACTGCTCTTTGTACTCCATAACAAAAACCTGCTGTTTTTCCAACTAATATTTCCATAATTCTCCTCTTTCCATTTTAGATAACTATTTTTAATATTTCTGCTTTTAATGTTTCTATCATTTCTTCTTGTTTTACTTTTCTTATAATTTCTCCTTTTTTAAAAAGAAGTCCTTCACCTATTCCTCCTGCAATTCCAATATCTGCACACCTTGCTTCTCCTGGTCCATTTACTGCACATCCCATTACCGCTACTGTAATATCTGATTCTATTGTTTGCAAAAATTCTTCTATTTCTTTAGCAATTGGTATTAAATCTATTTGAGTTCTTCCACAAGTAGGACATGCTATTATCGTTGGTGACTTTTTATATAAATTGCAATCTTTTAGTATTTCTTTTACTACTTTTATTTCTTTTACTGGATCATCTGATAGTGAAACTCTTATTGTATCTCCAATTCCTTGTCTTAATAAGTATCCTAATCCAATACTTGATTTTATTGTTCCACTAAATTCTGTTCCAGCTTCTGTTATTCCTAAATGTAATGGACAATCAAAAGCTTCTGATGCTTTTTCATAGCTTTCTATGCATAAGTCTAAGTTTGATGCCTTTAAAGATATTAAATAGTTATGAAAATCTAATTCTTCTAATATGTCTATATGTCTTTTTGCGCTCTCGACCATTGCTTCTGCTGTAGGTTTTCCACCATATTTTTCTAACAAATCTTTTTCTAATGAACCAGCATTTACTCCTATTCTAATTGGTATTCCTTTTTGTTTACATTTATCAACTACTACCTTTACTCTTTCTTGCGCTCCTATATTTCCAGGATTGATTCTTACTTTGTCTACCCCAGATTCAATTGCTTCTAATGCAATTTTATAATCAAAATGTATGTCTGCTACGATAGGAATATGTATCCTTTTCTTTATTTCTTTAATTGCTTTAGCATCTTCTAAGTCTAAACACGCTACTCTAATAATTTCACAACCAACTTCTTCTAATTTTAGTATTTGTTCAACTGTAGCTTCTATGTCTTTTGTTTTTGTATTGCACATTGATTGAATTACTACTTTTTCTTGTCCACCTATAACTACGTTTCCTACTACGATTTTTTTGGTACTTTTTCTATTCATTTATTTCATTCCTTTTTATATATTTACAATTCATAGTTATTAATTTTATACATAAAATTTATTATATTTTTTATAAAGTGACAATTCGGGGGGACCAACAAGATTACAAACTGTTACTTTAGTTACAGTTTGTTCGCAGTTGGGAGTCACTTTAGAAAAAATACTAATAAATTTTGTTTATACTTATTTAAGTTGTAAATGATAACTTTCCTAAAATATAAAAAAGTAGACATATATTTTATAGATGTCTACTTTCATTATTTTGGATTTACTTTAATTTGTAGCAATGTAATATCCTACTCCTCTTTTTGTCATTAATATTTTAGGAATAGAGGTATCCTTTTCTATTTTTTCTCTGATTCTTCTTACTGTGACATCAACAGTCCTTATATCTCCATAATATTCGTATCCCCATACTTTTTCAAGTAAAGTTTCTCTTGTTATAACTTGTTCAGGTTGAGATGCTAAAAATTTTAGTACTTCAAATTCTCTTAGTGTTAAATCAATTATCTCTCCTCTTACTTTAACCTCGAATTTGTCTAAATCTAGTTCTAAATCACCTACAACAATTTTATTTTCTTTCTTTTTATTTTCATTTGCTGTATTTGCTTGTTGAACTGTTGTAACCGCTTCTACTTTTCGTAAGTTTGCTTTTACTCTTGCAACTAATTCTCTTACACTAAATGGTTTTGTTATATAGTCATCTGCACCTAATTCTAGTCCTAAAATTTTATCGATTTCACTATCTTTTGCTGTTAACATTATAATTGGCACATTTAAAGAATTCTTAACTCTTTTGCATACTGATAAACCATCCATTTTTGGCAACATTATATCTAATAAAATTAAGTCTGGCTTTTGTTCTAACGCCATATCTATTGCTGTTAATCCATCACTTGCTTCTATTGTATTATATCCTTCTTTTTTTAAGTTATATACCAATATATCTACAATTGGTTGTTCGTCATCAACAATTAAAATTGTTTTAAGATCATCTCTTTCAATTTCTTCTTCCACAAAAATTCCGCCTTTCTTTGTTTAGCTTTATTTTTATAGTATAGTTATATCATAATTACTTTTATTATACAAGTTTTTTTTCATTTTTTCTATGTTATTTAGTAACTAATTAGACTAAGTAATTTTAAATAGCGCTAAAGAGTTTATATTTCAATATTTTGAAGTGAAATTATGGGGACCGTTTTAGAAAATGTTTGAGCTATAGCGAGATACATTTTCTTAAATGGGGATAACGTAAAAATATTTAAATATAAACTCTTGGGAGCGAGTAGATAATTAGCAGTCTAAATAGTTATGCTATTTGTTTTTTTACTTCTTCTAAAGCAATTGCCAACTGGTCTGGGCAAGATGTTCCTTTCATTCCGCATTGAATTCCTTTTAATCTTTTAATTGCTTCATCTATTTTCATTCCTTGAATTAAATTTGAAACCCCTACAGTATTTCCTGCACAGCCTCCTTCAATTGTTACTTTTTTTATGATATCTCCATCTACTTCTATTATCATTTCATGTGAGCATACCATATTACTTGGTGTATATCTATATTCCATTTTCTTACTTATGTTAGCCAAAAAGCTAGCAAATCCTCCCTTCTATATTTAAAACTTTAATTTTTCTTTATTTCATTATTATAAGTATAATATCAACTGTTTATTCACTATTTTTCTTCTTTTAATTTTATATGAACATCATCTAATTGTTGTTTTGATACTTTTGAAGGTGCTCTCATTAATAAATCTCTTGCTTTTTTATTTTTTGGAAAAGCTATAATTTCTCTAATATTTTGTGAATCTGCTATTAACATTACCATTCTATCTACTCCTGGTGCAGCTCCTGCATGTGGTGGTGTTCCATATTGGAATGCATTATATAATGCTCCAAATCTTTCTTTTACATCTTCTTCTGAATATCCTGCTATTTCAAATGCTTTTACCATAATTTCTGGATTGTGATTTCTTACTGCTCCTGATGCCAT
Organism: uncultured Clostridium sp.; assembly: GCA_947572725.1. GTDB lineage: Bacteria > Bacillota > Clostridia > TANB77 > CAG-508 > CAG-269. Next base: position 54,117 of record CANPDB010000005.1, read on the forward strand.
TTCATATCCATTACATACTAAATCATATTGATATGCTAAAATGTCTAGTGGATTTTTTGTTTTTAAAGCTTCTAATCCTCCTTGTGGCATTGAAAATGGATTATGACTAAAGTCTATTGTTCCTTCATCTGATAATTCATACATTGGAAAGTCAACAATAAAGCAGAATTTGTAAACTCCCTTTTCAATTAAATCTAATCTTTTTCCTAATTCTATTCTAACTAATCCTGCTATTTTTTCTGCTTTTTCAAATTCATCTGCTATAAAAAATATGCTTGATCCATTTTCCATTTGATATTCTTTTTGTAGTTTTTCTTTTATATCATCTGTTATAAATTTAGCTATTCCTCCTGATACAGTTCCATCTTGTTCTAGTTTTGTCCAAGCTAAGCCTTTTGCTCCTACTTCTTCTGTTGTTGCAAATTCTCCCATTTTGTCAAAGAACTTTCTTCCTTGTTCAGCTCCATTTGGAACAATAATTGCTTTTATTGTTTTTCCTTCAAATGCCTTAAAGTCTGACTTTTCAAAACATTTTGTTACATCTTGTATGATTAACGGATTTCTTAAATCTGGTTTATCAATTCCATATTTCTCCATTGCTTCTTTATATGGAATACGAATAAATGGTCCTTCATCTACTTTCCAGTCTGTAAATTTTTTAAAGGTATATGGTACTACTTCTTCTATTACTTTGAATACATCTTCTTGTGTAGCAAAACTCATTTCAAGGTCTAATTGGTAAAATTCTCCTGGTGCTCTATCTGCTCTTGGGTCTTCATCTCTAAAGCATGGAGCTATTTGATAGTATTTGTTAAATCCTGATACCATTAGTAATTGTTTAAATTGTTGTGGTGCTTGTGGAAGTGCATAAAATTCTCCTGGATTTATTCTACTTGGTACTAGGTAATCTCTTGCTCCTTCTGGTGAAGAATTTGCTAAAATTGGTGTTTGAATTTCTGTAAATTCTAATGCATCCATTTTGTCTCTTAATGTTTTTAGAATTTTAGAACGCAATAATATGTTGTTATGTATTTTTTCATTTCTTAAATCTAAAAATCTATATTCTAGTCTTAAATCTTCTCTTACTTCTTGGTCTGTATTAATTTCAAAAGGAAGTATATTTTTACATTTTCCTAGCATTTCTATTTCTTTTGCAACTACTTCGATTTCTCCTGTTGGTATTTTTGTATTTTTACTACTTCTTTCCACAACTTTTCCGCGAAATGTGGATACAACTTTCTGTATTGAATTCTTTTGCTTCTTCTTGTAACTTCTCGTCATTAATTACAACTTGTGTAATTCCGAATTCATCCCTTAAATCTATAAATACCATTCCACCTAAGTCTCTTATTTTTTGTATCCATCCTGAAAGTTCTACTTCCTCTTCTTTGTTTTTTATATTTAGTTCTCCACAGTTTTTTGTTCTATACATTGTTTCCCTCCAATACAAATGTGCTATTATGTTTTATATAATAGCACATTTGCACTTAAATATCAATTATTTTATTATACATATTTAATCATAATAAAAATAATACAAGTAACATTTTATCTTGTATAGCAATAGTTTAAAAATTAATTATTACCATTTTTTATTTATAACTACTCGCTCCCAGAGGATAGTATTTATATATTTTTTCGTTATCCCCATTCTAAAAATCCTAACAAAAGTTCTATGAACTTTTGAGGATTTTTGAACGGTCCCCACAAGCTCACTGCAAAATATATAAATACTATTCTCTTCGCGCTATTTAAATTACTTATATAAAAACTGTCATAATTAATTTCTAAACGATTGCTGTATTTATATTGAATTTTAGTATTTATAATGTTATGATTAATTTATACCAATAAAAGGAGGTTATTATGACTGATAAAGGTTTTGATTTTTATGATAAAACAAGTATAAAGTCTTATAACTTAGACCAAAATATGAGATACCAATTAAATATGTTAGATCGTTTAGATGTATTTACAAGAAAACATTGCGAAAACGTTGCAAATTTGACTTGTAGACTATGTGAATACTTACATTGTACTAAAAGTTTCACACAATATTGTACAATTTGTGCTTATTTACACGATATTGGTAAGTTATTTATTCCACCTGAAATATTACAAAAACCTGGTAAACTGACTGAAGAAGAATATGAAATCATGAAAACACATACAACTTTAGGCTATAATATGTGTATAAAAGATTTAGAATTAAGACCTTACGCAAATGGTGCACTATATCATCATGAGTCTTTAAATGGAAGTGGATATCCTAATGGTCTAACAAAAAAGGATATACCATATGAAGGCCAAATCATTCGTGTTGCTGATGAATATGATGCAATTGTTAGTAAAAGGCAATATAAATCTCATATTGGAATTTCAGATACATTAAAAATATTAATTGAAGACTCTAAGCCATCTTCTGCAAAGTCTGATGCTTTAAGCACAATTGCTGAAAATTGTAAATTTGGCAAGACAAATCCTGTTATTGTTAAAGCATTATTTAAAGTAGTTATTGATGATATTGGATATGAAATTTCTCTTACTGAAGGTTATGTTGATGAATTAAAAGAAAATATTAAGAGATGGGAACAAATCTATAAATATAAAGATAAAATGGATAATTCTAAAAAAGAAAAAGACAAAAATTATTATCTTGAAGGAATTAAAATGCTTTTAAAGCCAGATGAAAATTTTGAAAATGCAGCCAATATTTATGAAGAATATAAAAAAGCTTATCAAACAAGAAAAGCAATGATTGATAATTTATATAACGAAATTAAGATTATTAAAAAATTGAAAGTGTAAAGTTTATTTATTTAATAATTTAAATGTTACTATTTAGACTTCTAATCATGTACTCGCTCCCAGAAGTGTATATATTAATTTTTTTAGGCTCCCCCAAGTAATTCCTACTCGTATCCTCCTAAAAAAATTGAATATATAAACTTCTTCGCGCTATTTTAAGTTATTTAGTCTAAACAGTAACATTTAGCTTCTCAAAATTTTAATTAACTTATTAAAATCTTGAGAAGCTTTACTTAAGTCACTATTCTTCTAATCCAAAGCTTACGCCTAAAGCGTTATTTACTTTATCTATTATCTTTTCGTCATCTATATGACCAATTTTTTCTTTTAGTCTGCTTTTGTCTATTGTTCTTATTTGTTCTGCTAATACTACTGAGTCATTTTTTAATCCACAAGAAGAGGAATCTATTTCAATGTGTGTTGGTAATTTTGTTTTTCCCATTTGTGAAGTTACTGCTGCTGCAATTACTGTTGGACTATATTTATTTCCTAAATCGTTTTGTATAATTAAAACAGGTCTGATTCCTCCTTGTTCTGAACCTACTACAGGACTTAAGTCAGCATAAAACATATCTCCTCTTCTAATTTGCATATTCTTCACTCCTACTATTAGTATATTGTCAAGTATGTTTTATTTCATTTTAAATATTAGTTGAAGTAAAGAAATAATTTTTCTAATTCTAACTATTTACATTTACCTCATTATATATTATGTAAATAGAAGAATTTTTGTTAGTATCTTTTATCTCCATTTTTGCTGGCTTTCCACTTTTCTTTTCTATGTATAACTTTTTATTTTTAATATTTTTATCATTGCTATTATCTACTGTTTTCATTATTATTTGTTCATTTTCTTCTTCATATTTAGATTCTGAATTATCTTTGTAGTTTTTAATAAAAGTTTCTAAGTCTAAAGCATTGTCTCCTATATAGTTGTATTTTTCGAAAACAGTACTTAAATTCAAATTACTGTTTTCAATTCTTAGTTTGTCTCCTTCTTTTATTATTTTTACTCCTGCTATATTGCTTGGCTCTATTATTTCTTGCATATTAGTTCCTTGATTACTGTATTGTTGTCTTATTTTATATTTATTTTTGTTTTTGTTGCTATTTACTTCTACTTCTACTGTTGCATGGTATGAATTAATATTTAAAATGTAATCTACAATTTCTTGACTACTACTATTATTACCAATTTTATTGTTTTTAGCCTTTTTATTGTTAAAAAATATTAAAAAAGTAGATATGATTAAAATTATTAGCAAAATTGCTATTATGAATATTTTCTTTTTGTTCACTATATACCTCCAAAAAAAATGTAATGAATTAGTTACATTTCTTAGACATGAAATAGTTATTTCTCTCAGAAATTTATATTTTATAGAAAATTACACTAATTCACTACATTTTTATTCTATAAAGTTTTAAAATATTCATCTAATTTGCTAATTAATTCTTCTTTTGTTTCTATTTTATTAATGGAATTTCTAAATTCGCTTGAGTTTTTTAAGTTTTTTGTATACCAAGCTATATGTTTTCTCATTTCTCGTATTGCTGTAATCTCTTGTTTTTCTTTTATTGCTAGTTCTATGTGTTCTTTTATTATTTTTAGTTTTTCTTCATTTGATATGTCTGGAATTTTTTCTGATGTTTGTAAAAAATGTATGATTTTCTGAAAAATCCACGGATTTCCAAAAGTTCCTCTTCCTATCATAATTCCATCCACACCTGTATATTCAAACATTTTAATTGCTGTTTCTTCATCTACTATATCTCCATTTCCTATAATTGGAATGCTTACACTTTGTTTTACTTGTTTTATGATATCTAAATCTGCTTTTCCTGAATACATTTCGTTTCTTGTTCTTCCATGAATGGTTATAGCTGAAATTCCTACTTCTTCTGCTATTTTTGCAATGTCAGTTGCTACAATATGTTCATTATCCCAGCCTTTTCTTATTTTTACTGTAACAGGTACTGTTGCATTTTCAACTACTGATTTCATTACTTTTTTTGCTTGTTTTAAATCTAATAATAATTTACTTCCGTCTCCATTTTTTACTACTTTTGGTGCAGGACATCCCATGTTTATATCAACTATATCAGCAATTTTACTGATATATCTTGCTGCATATGCCATAGTTTCTTCATCATTTCCGAAGATTTGCATACTAATTGGTCTTGGCTCTCCTTCTGTATTTAATAATCTTTTTGTTTTGTTGTCATCGTAAAAAATAGCTCTTGAACTTGCCATTTCTGTGCATACCATCCCTGGTCCGAACTTTTCGCAAATAATCCTAAAAGGCAGGTTCGTTACACCTGCCATTGGAGCTAATATTAAATTATTTTTTACTTCTACATTACCTATTTTTAATTTGTGCAAAAACATTTATTTCTCTCCTTATGGTGATAATGGAAAAATGTAAAATATAAACTTCTTAGAGCTAAAGTCTAATACATTTCTTATCTTTATTGAACAAATATTGTTTTTTGTCTTTTACTACTAATATTTACTAACAATCCTATACATATAAAATTCGTAATAAGTGAACTTCCACCATAGCTTATAAATGGTAGTGGTACTCCTGTAATTGGTAATAATCCCATTACCATTCCTATATTTTCAATCATATGAAACAAGAATACTCCTGTAATTCCAGTTGCTATTAAGGTTCCTAGTTCATTTTTTGCTGTTTTAGCTATATATAAACATTTTATTATGAGAAATACATACAAAATAATTATTGCTGCTGCAATTATAAATCCCATCTCTTCTCCAATTACAGCATAAATAAAGTCTGTTGTTTTAGGATGCAAAAATCCTAGTTGTGTTTGATTTCCTTTAAATAATCCCATTCCAGTAAGTCCACCTGCTCCTATTGCTAATTTTGATTGTATAATGTTATAACCTGAACCTCTTGGGTCTGATTCTGGATTTAAAAATATATCTATTCTTTTTTTAGCATGTTCTGGAAGTATGAAATTATAAAACACTGGTACTGCTACTACTATTAAAATGCTTGTAATTATAATATATTTTTTATCAATTCCTGCTGCAATTAACATTAATGCTGTTGCTACAACAAATGCTGCTGCAGTTCCATAGTCTGGTTGTTTTGCTATTAACAAAATTGGGACTCCTACTATTGCCAATATAATTAAAAGTTTTGTTATTTTATTTATTTCATCTTTTCCTTTTTGTTTTATTTTTACTATTGAAAATGATGTAAATAATATTACAGCTACTTTTGCAAATTCACCTGGTTGTAATGAAAATGCTCCTATATTAAACCAGCTTGTTGCACCATTAATTGGTTTTGTAAAAAATACAGCTATTAATAATAAAATGATTCCTCCATATAGAAATATTGAAAATCTCGATATTGTTTCATAATCTATCATTATAGTTGCTATCATTATAACAATACTTACTACTAGCCATATAATTTGTTTATTAAAATCATCGTGTTCTGTTTCTTGCGTAGCAGAAAATAGTGCAACTAATCCTATAATACATAGGATCATTACAATAATTACAATACTCCATTCTACATTTTTTAATTCTCTTTTTCTCATTAAATCACTCTTTTTCTATTTTAATCTTTTGATTTAATTTTTTAGCTCTCGCTTGCTGCTTTTCTACCTCTTCTCGCACTTTTTTTCTTTGGTTCTTCTTTTTTTATTTCTTCGTCACTATTTTTGATTTCTTTGTTCTCGTCTTGGTCTTTATTGATTTTATTTCCTATTTTAATTTCATCTTTAATCTCATTTTCATCTTCAACTTTATTTTCAGCAGTTCTGTCTGTATCTTTTACCTCTGTTTCATTTTCTTCCTCAACTTTAATTTCGTTTTCGATTGTTTCTTCATTCTTTATTTCATTTTTATCATTGTTCTCGTTATTCTCATCTTCGTTTTTGCTTTCTTGTACTTCTTTAAATTCTTTTTCTGTTTCATCTATTTCTTCTATATTTTCTATTGTTAATTGTTTTTCTAAATCTTCACTTTCTGCTTTTTCTTCGCTTTCATCTTTACTTTTGGTTGTTTTTCTTTTTCTAGTTGTTTTGGTTGTTTTTTTCTTTTTTATCTCTTCTTTTGCTTCTTGATTTTCTTCTATTTCTTTTTCTTCAGTTTCTATGCTTTCTTCTTTTTTAGTCTTTTTACTTTTTGTTTCTTTTACTTCCTCATCTTTTGCTACTACTGATTCTATTTTTTCATCTTGCATTTCTTCTTTATTAGTACTTTTTTCTTTACTTTTTTCTATTTCTAGTTTTCTTGCTTCACTTTTTATATTAATAATTGGTATGTTAGCATATAATGCTGGTGCTCCAGTTGTCCCATCTTCATTTTCTTTGTTTGTAAATCTTACATCCATTGTATTTTCATCTATATCAATATATTTTTTTATAACATCTATTATTTCTTCTCTCATTAGTTCTAAAAAGTCTACTGATACATTTGCTCTATCTTGCATTAATACTAAATGTAATCTTTCTTTTGCTGCATCTTTTGAGCTCCCTGATGATACTGTTTTTTCTTTTTTATTTTTTCTAAAAAATTGCATTATGCCTTTAAACATTATTTACCCCCAAATTATTATTTTTTGAATCTTCTTTTCATTCTTCTAAAAAGACCCTTTTCTCTTCCTGGTATTGTTACTTCTATTCTCTCTCCTAATACTCTTTTTGCAATTTCAATATAAGCTTTTCCTGATGGTGCTTTTTTGTTTTGTATAACTGGCTCTCCTTTATTAGTTTGTGTAATAATATATTCATCATCTGGAACAACTCCTATTAAATCGATTGATAAAAGGTCTACAATGTCGTCTACATCCATCATTTCGCCTTTTTTTATCATATTAGGTCTTATTCTGTTTATTACTAATTCTGGATTTTTTATTTCTGAAGATTCTAAAAGTCCTATTATTCTGTCTGCATCTCTTATTGCAGAAATCTCCGCTGTTGTTACTACAATTGCACGAGTCGCTCCTGCAATTGCATTTTTAAATCCTTGCTCTATTCCTGCTGGACAGTCTATTAATATGTAATCAAATTCTTCCTTTAGCTTGTCTACTAGTTTTTTCATTTGTTCTTCATTTACGGCGCTTTTGTCTCTTGTTTGAGCTGCTGGTAGTAGAAATAATTCTTTGAATCTTTTATCTTTAATTAGTGCTTGTCTTAGTTTGCATTTTTCTTCTACAACATCGACAATATCATATACTATTCTATTTTCTAATCCCATAACAACATCTAAATTTCTAAGTCCTATGTCTGTGTCTACTAGTACAACTTTTTTTCCTTCTAATGCTAGACTTGAACCTAAATTTGCTGTTGTTGTTGTTTTTCCAACTCCACCTTTTCCTGATGTTATAACTATTACTTCTCCCATATTTCTCCTCCTTAGGATTTAAAAACACTTATTTTTAACATTAATATGATATAACGAATGTGTCAAAAAGTCAATTAATTTTACATTAAAATAACAAAAATATTTCTAAACTATTACAATTTGATTACATTTGGATTTCACAATTTAGTTTTATATGATGATTTGTTTTAAGTTTCTTATATTTAAATGATATTGACATAATTAAAGTCCTTGATATTTATAGATTACTTAATTCATTTGAAAAAAATCCAAATATTATATTAGCTTAATTTTAAATTATCTACTCGCTCCCGAAGGATGATAATTATATATTTTTTCACTGCCCCATCCTAAAAATTCTAAAGAAAAGTTGAAAACTTTTCTAAGAATTTTTGGATGGTCACCCCGGAGCCGTTCAAAAAGTATATAATTATAGTCCTCCTCGCGCTATTTTTAATTAATAATATTTAAGCTAATATAATATTTGGAATTTTAATCAATTTTAATTATTTGCTATTAATATATAGCTATTCTAAATCCAAGAGCATAATCAGAATCAGTAACAATATCATTATATCTATAAGAAGCTGGATAAGTTTCACCATCATTATAGCAACTACCACCTCTAACAGTACTTGGTTTACTTGTATCATTAGAAGCCTCTAAAGTCCACTCCCATACATTTCCTGCTAAATCATAAATATTTAATATACTATTTCTTTTTGTTGCTCCTGTACTTAGCAAAACACTATTCGTATTTTCTTTCGTATAATTTTGATTAAGTTCTGTCCAAGCTTGTCCTTCTTCTAACACTTTTACATTTTGACTATTTGTAATATCAAAATTTGCATTTTCATAATTTCCCCATGTTGATGATTTTGTTTTTATCTGGTCTTGCGTTTTTACACTTCTTTCTTCTAAATATTTCATAGTTAAATCCCATTGAATTCCAAATAACAAACTTTTTGTATGTTCTTCCGAATTAAGATTCTTTACTAAGTTTTCAGCTTGACTACATGTTATAAAATTGTATGGATATAAATTTTTCTTACCAGCTAAACTTCTTGTATCATTATTTGTCTCTACCGCTTCTTCTGCTCCTATTTCATATTGACTAATCCAAAATCCACCTTTATTGTATATACTTTTTAACATTTTGCTTCTTAAATCAATATATTCATCATAAGTTAATCCACAACCATTTGCTAAATTCTTTTGTACAGTTGTTAAACTTGTACTGTCTTCTGCAATATATGTGTTTCCATCTAATGCATACCACTTGTCTATATATCCTTCACTTCTATATTTGCTTGCATATGCACTTAAAATATTATAAATTCCTCTATAATCTGTATCTGAAGAAACTAAGTTTCCACTATTGTTTTGTGCATATTCTGTATTTGTGTAAATATCTTTTGGAACTGGTATCCACACATAAGTATTTTCTTGTTCATCTTGAATTACTAAGCCTTTACTTATTTCATTTTTTCCTTTTGTTTTACTTACTTTAAATCCTTTTGGTATAACAGCAATTTCTCCATTTTTGTCTTTATATTGTGCTTCTATGTCATAAGCCTGTGACCATTTCTCATCAGCTTTTATATAAATAACTGTATTATCTCCATCTTGTAAACTTTTATAATATCCACCATATAAATTAACACTTTCTACAAAGTCTTGTGTGTTATCAACCTGTATATTTTCTGAAACTGTAGTTATTTTGTTCTCTTCTATTACCCATTGATATCTTGTTCCTTCACTGTTTTGAATTATAATTCCACTTTGTTTTGTTCCTTCTATGTATTTATATCCATCTGGAATTTTAATATTTTCTACATATCTTAAATTAACCACTTCTGTATCTATATCTTCTTTAGTGTAATTTGTATAAAATTTTTCCCCTTTTATTTCAATTCCTTTTACGTAAAAAATATTATGACTTGCTTCATTTATAATGTATATATCCTCTAGATTTTGTATTTCTTGTTCTGTCGTTTCAGATGTTATTTGGTTATAGTCTTTCCCATATGTTAAAGTTAAATTTTCAATAGCAGATAAGTCTATAATATAAAACTTACCTGTGTCAATTTTTTCACTTATTAATCCAGCTGTTTTTATTTGATTTATATTTGTATATTCGACTTCTTTATTTACTGGTATCTCTCCATATTGTGAATAATAATTTGCTACTTTATCATTTAATGTTTCTATATCACTTTGCATATTTCTTAATGTTTCTATTCCTAAATTATCCTTTACATTATAAATAATAATGTTTGTTACTATTAGTAGAATTACAACTGTTATTGTTAAAGCTACTAATGTAACACCTCTATTTTCATTAAATTTATAATTCATCCTTTGATTTCTCCTTTTTCTTTAGTATTAGTTTACTATTTATTTTAGTTATTTTCAATAGTTTTTTCCACTAAATCATAAATTTTGCATCTTCTTTTAAAAACTATATCTTGTTTAATAAAAACACACCATAAAAATAGAATAATTAAGAAAATTGCTATGTTTTTTAGTGAATATATTAAAATACTACTTACTAATGTGAGCAAAATAACACTTATGAAAGATATATTGTTTATGTATCTTTCTGATTTTCTTTTTCCAAAAATAATATGTAATGTTGCTTTTAATATCCTTCCTCCATCTAATGGATAAATTGGTAATAGATTAAAAATAATTAGTAATATATTTGTATATATAATAATTGAGGTTGAAAACATATCTAGATTTAAAATATGTGTTATTAGTATTATAAATAAATTTGTTACAGGTCCTGCTAAGGCTACTATTATTTTTTTTATTTCTAGCATATTCCCTTTATTAAGTTTTTTATTATAATCATCCATATTTAACTTAAATGATATGCTTACTCCATATGGCATAATTTCTATTTTTTCAGGTTTCATTCCTAAAATTAATCCTGTTGCTAAATGTCCTAATTCATGTATAATTGCAAAGAACATAATAGTTACATATGTATATATTTGTTTTGTAAAGAAAAATAAAATAAGAAAAATAAATATCTTTAAATCTACTTTAAATCGCATTTGCGCTCTCCTTTATAACTGTAAAATATTTTGTGGATCAACTGTTCTTTCTGACATTCTAATTTCAAAATGTAGATGTGGTCCGAGTAGAATTGCCAGTTGAACCAACTTCTGCGATTTCTTGTCCTTGTGTTATTTTATCCCCTTGCTTTACATATAGATTATTGCAATGCGCATAAATAATACTTACTTCTCCTATTTGTATTTTTAAATGTTTTCCGATAATCTCCTTGTTCTGATGCTAATACAACCTCTCCGTCTGTTGCAGATTTTATCTTTGTTCCCATATCTGCTGCAATGTCTGTTCCTGTATGATTTTTAGGAACATTTCCTGTTGCTGTATCTCTTTGTCCATATTTTGAGCTAATTTTTCCTTCTATTGGTTTAATAAATGTTGTAGTATTTTTAACATTTATAATGTCTTGTTCCGCTTGTGGCAGACTAGCAATATTTTCTTCTGGTTTATTGCTTGAGGTTTGTTGATTTTGCTCTCCACTATTTTGTTCTACATTATTTTCTACTGTGTTTGTCTGCTCTTGATTTGATTCATCTGCTCCTCCTATTGCTTCCTCTGGTGGAGTAATTTCTTGTTGTGAGTTATTTTCCTGATTTTGTTTAAACCATTCATTTGTATTATTCTTTATATATTCATAAATCTCCATAAAATTTGTATCGTAAGAAAGTATTTCATTTGCTTTATTTATAAAATCATTTGAAAATGGAAAATCATTTTTGTTAATCATATAAATTACACCATAAATAGTAGCACATATTAATACTTGTATTATCATCTTTTTTAATAATTTTATATCTTTCTTATCACTAACATTTACTGTTGCAACTGGTCTAGTTGTACCTTGTCTTCGTCTTTCAGATATTTCTTCTGCTCTTTTTATTCTTTCTTCTATGCTCATTACTCTTTCCATATAAAAACACCTCTTCCTTGGTTTCTTTTAAACTATATGTCCAGAAAAGGTGTTTTATGATTATTTAATCATTAGCATTAATGCTTGTAAAAATATAATACCACTTGAAATATAAGCATATTTTTTTAGTCTTTTGTATTTTTTGTTTATATTTGTTTTTTTGTTTTCGTTATTTGTTTTATTTTCTACTTTTGATAGGTAATTTGATATTATCATTTCTGCTTCTTTTAGTATATAATCTTTGTTTTCTCTTGGTCCTGTTGTTGTTTGTATTTTTTTATTTTTTTCTATTTTTTCAAGTTTTTTGGCATTTTTGTTTGATTTTAATATAACAAATGCTTCTTCTACAAGGTTAGATGGCAAATTTTTTAGGACTACTATATTTTTTAGGTTGCTTTCTTTCATTTGACTCTTTTCCTTTCTTGAGGCTATTTCTCTTGCCTCTTGAATTTATGTATTTATATAATTCTTTCCATTTTTTTGGGGTTTATACATTTGTTATTATAAATTTAAAACTATTCTCTCCCAAAAGATAATTTTTGTATATTTAAGATAGTAGAGTAGCTAAAGAGGTATAATATCTTATTTTTTAGGAATGAATGTGGGGAGCAACAAGTTATAGTTTGTAAATAAAATTCGAGGAGCAACTGCACCGCAGAAATTTATCTACAAACTGTTAGCAGTTGGGAATGTATAAAAAATAATATATTATACCTCTTTAGCAAATGTAAATAGTCTATGAAATATAGCAATTGTAATCATAATTTTACTTAATTATTTATTTTTGCTTGAATTATGACAACAGATTCTATATAATTACAAAAAAGGAGAAAATTATGGTTAATGTTGTAATAGGAATAGTTGAAAAAGATGATAAAATATTATTAATTCAAAGAGAACGAGGAGACTTTATTGGTTTATGGGGTATTCCTGGTGGTAAAGTTGAAGAATGTGAACATATAGATGAAGCAATTAAAAGAGAGATGTCAGAAGAAATTGGAGTTAGTATGGAATTTAAAGGTGTGCTTGGTACTTCAACTGAAATAATGCACGATAAAAATTCAACTAGTATGATTTATGTTCGTCATTTAACTATGCCAAATGATTCTATTATAGAAAATCCTGAATTTAAGTATAAATGGTTTTCTAAAAATGAAATATTAAATTCTAATGATTTAATAGAAAGTGATAAGTTATTTATAAAACACTTCTATATTGATAAATCTAAAAATTATCTAAAATTAGACTGTTATAAAGATAGTAATGGTAATTATTACTGGAAATAGTATTAGAGAGAGTGATTTAAGTGATTTTAAATGGAGAAAAAATAAAAAAATTAATTGAAGAAAAAAATATAATCGAAAATGCTAATTTAAATGCAATTGGCTCTTGTTCTTATGATGTTAGTATTAGCAGTAAAATACTATGTTTTAAAGATTGTAAAGAAACTATTCCTTTATATGATGCATCTAAAATAGAAACTTTATATAAACAAATAGATATTAGTACTGGATATACTTTGAAATCTGGAGAAAGCATATTAGTTAGTTTGAATGAGAAAATAAATATGCCAAATGATTTGTGTGGTCATATAAGACCGAGAACTTCTTTTAGTAGATTAGGAATTTGTATTAATTTTCAACATATCAATGCAGAATATAGAGGTATACTTAGTATCTTAGTAAGTAATTTATCTCCTAATTCTTATGAAATAATTCCTAATATGCGAATAGGTCAATTAGTAATAGAACCATTAGATAATGGGGTTACAGATTTATCTTATCCTAATGAAAACACACCTGTATATCAAGAAGAACAAGGTTTAACTGGTTCAAAAATATATGCAGATTATATAGGAAAAGTTGTGCGACATTTTAAAGGTAATTATTATTTTATTGAAAATATTAGTATGGATTCTGAAACAAAGGAAACTTTCGTAGTTTATAGACCCTTATATCATAGAGATGATTCAATGTTATGGACTAGACCTTTAAAGATGTTTTTTGAAGAAATATCTCAAGAAAGAGAAGACAATATAACAAAGCAAAAACATAGATTTGAATTTGTAAAAGAATTAGAAAAAGATTATACAACAGAGAATTAGAACATTTATTTAAATAGATTCTATTTAATCTTATAGGGAGAAACAAATGAAAAAATTAAAAAAACAAACATTATCACCAATTATATGTGAAACAATTATGCATATATCAATGATGTTTTTAGACACTTTTCTAGTTGCGTATTTTTTTCAACTTACTAATCAAAATACTACAGTAATATCAATCTATTATATAATTACATACTTTATTGTAGGACTTACCTTTTGGTTAGGTGGAGACATTATTAAAACTAAAAATCGAGTTAAAGTTTTCCAATGTGGTATGATAGTCAACTGTATTTATATTTTAACTATTGGATTACTTGGTGAAAAATGCAAAGAATTTTATTGTTTATTAGGAATATTATATGGTATTTCTCAAGGAATTTATTGGTTAGCAGCACATACCTTAAGAAGTGAGTTAATACCATTTGAAGATACTAAAAAATATATTTCTACAAATGAAATAATTAATCAAATTATTAAAATTGTATTTCCCATTGTAATTGGTACTTCAATTGAATTAACTTCTTTTACACAAGTCGCTATATTAGTTTTTATATTAACAGTTTTTCAAATTATAGCATCTACAAAGTTAGCAAAAGATACATCAAAAATAGAAGGATTTAATTTACTACATTATTTATCTAAAATAAAAAAATTAGGTAAAAAAGCACAAGGAGTAAAATGTTGTTATAAAATAGCTTTTTTTGAAGGATTTGATTCTTCTCTACTCTCTACATTGATTACGATTATTATTATAATGGCTTTTAAAACTTCCTTTAATTTAGGAACATTAACTACTATATTTTCTATTTTCACAATTTTAACTAATATGATTTATAGAAAATATTATAAGCATAAATATGCTAGAAGCTATATTATAATGTGTACTATATTACCAGTTCTTAGTGTACTATTCCTTTTATTTGATATAAATAAAACTTCAGTTATTATTTATAATTTAATGAATGCTATTTTTATTAAATTGTTATCTAATATTAAATCAACTGAAAGATATAATTGTTTAAATATTGATGGTTTAGAAAATTGTAAAGTAGAACATCAATCAATGTTTGAAATAGCATTAGCAACAGGTCGAGTTTTAGCATATTTTCTATTATTGTTTGTTGGATTGCTAAATGACATTTTTTATTTTAAGTTGTTACTATTATTTTCAACTTTAATATTAATTCCAAGTTCTATTAATTTATATAAAATGTCTAAACAAACTTAAAAATAGCAACACCCCAAATGTTAAACTTTTTTTCTAACATTTTGGGGTGTACTTTAAAAAATGTCCCTTATTATTAATTACTCTATAATTAAACTTTTTATAAATTTATCTATATTAACTTTTTCTATATCTTTTATTTTTATAACTTTTCCTAAATTTATACTATTTGAAAGTAAGTTTTCATATTCTTCTTTAAAAGTATCATATTGATATTCAAAAAATGGTTCATATTCACTCTTTTTATTAAAATAGTATGAGTCTAAGTAATGAGCTGGATGTCTATCTTCTTTTGAACTTTCTCTTTTTAATAATCTATTCCAAATAGTTTGAAAATCTTTAGCAAATATGTTTATTGTATAAACTTGATATTCATATTTATATGATAAATCTTTAAAAAAGTCCCTCCACTCAATTTTAAAAGGTTTTTCCAAAATAATTATTTCATCTTTTCTTTGCATACATTCTTCTATTAGTTTTTTGTACATTTCTATTTTTAAATAATATAAATGTTTCTTTTGCTCTTTATTTTTAAATCCTATCATATCATATATTTTTTCACTAAATTCATCATATGATAATAGAATACTATTTTCTAATTTTTTATTTAGTGCTTTTGCAAGAGTAGTCTTCCCTGTTCCACTAACTCCTGTTATTATAATTAATTTATTCATACGAATCTCCTAGTATTTTTTCAACAATTAATTTAGAATCTTATTTTCAACATATTTAATAGCGTGTTTTCTTATTTGATCCATCTTTTTCTTTGTATCTTCATTTTTATAATCTAATCTATTGACTATAGTATTAATATAATCCATTTCTTTTATATATTCTAACCCTGATATAAAATTGAAATCAAATATAAATGCTATAAAAGAAACCCAGAAATCTAAATATGTTTTTCTATCTTGACTTATTATAACCTTATTATTCATAAAATCGTCAAATATCTTTTCTGAAATTATACTATTTTCTAATTTTTCTTTATTAGCATTATCAATAATATTTTCAAAATCTTCTTCTGATTTCACTCTAAAGTTATCTAGCTTGTCTGCATCTCTAATTATTTTTGAATGTAATAGTTCTTTTTCATTCAAATTATCTTCTATAGCTAATTTATTGTGATTTAATATTGCTTTTGAAATTATATTATCATATTGCTCATTTTCTATAAATTTTCTAATTAGATTTTTTTCAAACAATATTTCATTTCCTAACTCTGCATGGTCAATATTTTTATTATCAATAAAACAGTCACATTGCTTTATTTGCTCAAATCTTCCTATATCATGCAATAATGCTATTAGTCTTGCTAATTCTATATCTTCCTTATCTAGTAGCAACTTGTTTGTAATATATTCACTTGCTTTTACTACTCCATATGTATGTCTTATTTTTAATTCTATTTTTCCATATTTTGAGTCATAGTCTTGTAAATATTCTTTAAATGCTACTTTTGCTTTTTCAAAATCAATCATTATAAATCTCCTCATATTTTTTATATCAATATTTTTATTTGTTAAAAATAGTTTTTAGTCAAACTTATCTAAATTATTTTTTTACAATACTTTTTATTTTTAGTCAAGTTTTACGTATACAGACGTAAAACTTCAAAAAAATACATTTTTTACGTCTATATATCATATGTGAAAATACTAAAAATATTAATACTAAATGTGTCAAGTACAAAAAGACTTACATGTAAATTATTTATTCTTAGCCTCTATTCAATATTATTAATCTAAGTATTGTAATATTTTTTTGTATTTCATAATTATATTATCTATATTATTTAGCCATTCATTGCCTTCTTTACCATATCTATTAATAATTTTAGTTTTAAATTTATCTGATAAAATTATCATATTTCACCTCTAATATAATTTTTATCTAATATAATTTTTATGTTAGTATAAACTTTTAGTAGGAAAATTTAAGAAAAAAATTGAATAAGAGATACC
>CANPDB010000006.1 GCA_947572725.1 uncultured Clostridium sp.
ATAGGCTAATTATTTAGCCTATTACTGCGAAAAATTTTTATTCCTCATAGCTGTATGGTTTTAATGAAGTAATTGGCAATATATAAATACCCGTTTCAGGATCTTGCATTACTGCCTCATAATGTCCAACAATGATACACATAAATTTTGGCTTTTTCTTAGTATTTTCGTAAAACTTTTTAAGACTTGCCTTCCCATCTTCAATTCCTCCCGAAGTAAGTTTTATTTCTACCGCTGCATATTCCCCATCTGCAAATTCTAATATGCTATCTACTTCATCACCAGATGAATTATCTCTAAAATGATATAAATTTCCATCTAAAAAGTCCATATATATTCTTAAGTCTCTTTCAACTAACGCTTCAAATAATAATCCAAAAGTTTTATGGTCTAAAAGTAACTTTTGTATAGTCAAACCAAGACACGCACATGCTAAAGATGGGTCTGTAAAATGTCTTTTAGCAACTTTTCCTACTCTCCTTGATGAACGATAATTCAAACTAAATGCTTCTTGATTTTCTATTAAATGTAATCTATCTAATACATCAATATAATCTAATATTGTGGTTCTACTTTTTACTAATTCTTCATCATTTTCATAATCTTCTATATCTTTTACAATTGTTTTACTACCAATAAGAGTTGTTTCATTTCTTGCTAATGACCTCATTATCATCTTCATTTTATTTCTATCTCTTTGCCTTCCATTTACTTCATTTATATCCTTGCTTAGTATTGATTCTATATAACTTTTAGGTATTAAATCTATATTTTGAATATCTTTATTAACATTTGCAGGCCATCCACCTCTAATAATATATTTAGCAAGTTCATCTAATTCAACTTTTCTAATATATCCACATTTAACAGTAGAATTTAACATATCTGTAATTGATACATCTCCGACTAGAGTCTCCAGATTCATATAAACTCATTGTATGCATTTTTAATTTTGCAATTCTTCCTGCGCCAGAGTGAAATACATTTTTTTCTTCATCTTTACTTAATGATGTAGAGCCTGTTAATATGAATTTTCCGGTTTGACTATCTTTATCACACTCGTGTCTAACTGAGTCCCATATTTCTGGTACAAGTTGCCATTCGTCAATAAGTTGTGGTCTTAATTTTTGAAAAATATATTTAGGATCTACTTCTGCTAAATTTCTTATTTCTTTTTCTGTAATATATGATGCACTTTCCGAATGGTTTAATGATGTCCATGTTTTTCCACACCATTTTGGTCCTTCTATGCATAAAGCTCCAAAAACTTTTATATATTTTTCAATCTTTTGGTCAATTAATCTTGTTTTATAATTTTCTCTTGTTAGAGCCATTTTCATCTCCTCCTACTTATTATATTATTATTTAATTGAACATTTGTCAAGCTTTTAATTGAACATTTAGCAACATTTCAATTGAACACTTAACATTTTTTCTGTTTACGAAACTTTTTCGTATTTACTATATATATTTATCATTTATCGTTACAGTTCAGTAATAATTATCTTAAATAGCACGAGTAAAAAATTTTCACCTGAACCATTTATCTTTAGATTTTTTTCATTATAAATTAAAAAAGATGAAATTGTATCCATTTTTTACAATTCATCTTTTAAATATATGTGAAAATTTTATAATTTTTAATCTATTGCTAAGAGGATACCTTTTGTTATATAGATTAATTACTATCTACTTGGAATATAAGGTATAATTCTACCTGCAAAATCTTTAAAGTTTTGAGATTGTAGAATAACTTTTCCTGGTCCTACTAATCTTGTTAAAAATAATCCTTCTCCACCTAAAAAGATATTTCCTAATCCCTTTACTGTTTCAATTTCATAAGAAACAGAAGGTTCAAATGCTACAACATTTCCTGTATCTACTTTTAGTACTTCTCCTTGTTGTAATTCCTTTTCAATTGTATCTCCATCTACTTCTAAAAATAATTTACCATTTCCTTGTGCTTTTTGAAGAATAAATCCTTCACCTCCAAAAAGACCTGCACTAAATTTTTTAGTAAAAGCAACCTTTGTTTCTACACTATTTTCAGCACATAAGAATGCTCCTTTTTGCATCATAAGACCTTGTGACATTTGTGATAAATCAATTGGAAAAACATTTCCTGGAACTGTTGCTGCAAATGCTACCATTGCTCCATCTTTTTGTGCTGTATAGTTAGCCATAAAAATAGATTCACCTGAAAATGCTCTACCTATACTTTTCATTATTCCGCCTCTTGCATTTGTTTTCATTTCGATTCCTTCACTTTGATATGCCATCCCTCCTGATTGTGTGTATACTGTTTCTCCTGCGTTTAATGTCATTTCTACTACTGGTACTGTTTGACCTATTACTTTGTAATCCATTTTTTTCTCCCCTTTTTTATTTTTTTACATACCAATTATATGTTTCTGTTAATAATTTGTCAATTACTGTCGACTATTTTTTGTAAATTTATTATTAATTAGTTACGGTTCAAAAATTATTTAAAATAGTAGATTGGCTAAAGAGTTATAATATATTATTTTTTAGGAATGAATGTGGGGACCAACAAGTTACAGTTTGTTAATAAAATTCGAGGAGCAACTGCACCACAGGAGTTTATCTACAAACTGTTAGCAGTTGGGAATGGATAAAAAAATAATATATTATAACTCTTTAGCTAATGTAAATAATCTATAAATTGTAACAAATTAATTATTCTTTTATTTCTTTTGCTAATTTCCCTATTGCTTTAGTCTCAATTCTAGATACATAGGAACGAGAAATCCCCATCATTTCTGCAATTTCATTTTGAGTTTTAGGTTTATGACCTCCCAATCCAAAACGTAATTCAAGAATTGTCTTTTCCCTATCTTTTAAAATATCTTTCATCTTCTCATAAAGAAGCTTTATTTTCATTTTTATATCAACTTCATCTTCAATATTTCTTTCATTATTTTCCAAAACTTCTTGAAGTGTAACAACATTATCATCTTTATCTTTTCCGTATAGGCTCGTTTAAATATACTTCTGCACCTAATTTTTTGGTAGCTCTTAAATGCATTAAAATTTCATTATCTATACATCTTGATACATATGTAGAAAGCCTTGCTCCTTTTTCAACATTAAAGCTATTAATTCCTTTAATTAATCCTATTGTACCAATAGAAATTAGGTCATCTTGATCTACCTTTGATGTACTGTATTTTTTTGCTACATGTGCTACTAATCTTAAGTTTCTCTCTATTAAAATATTCCTTGCCTCATCATCGCCTTTTGCCATTTGCTCTAAGCATCTTTTTTCTTCTTCAGCTGATAAAGGCTCTGGAAATAAATTACTCCCCTGAATATATCCAACTACAAATACTGCTGATTTTAAAAATTCTACAAATCCCAGTATTCCACTCATACAAAGTGCTGAAAACATAATTGCACCTCCATTTTCACTTTCATATAAACCAATATATGTTGTAAAAAATGAAAAGTGCCTGACCCTATAAAATATTTTTATATTCTATTTTTGTATCTTTTACATATAATTAATAAATGTTACCATTCACTATTATTAATTTATATATAAAATTTATTATATTTTTTATAAAGTAACAATTCGGGGGGACAGACAAGGTTACCAACTGTTACTTTAGTTACAGTTGGTCCGCAGCCTAAGAGTTACTTTAGAAAAAATATAATAAATTTTGTTGATAATAATTTTAAAGGAGTATTAGTTATGCATATTTTTTCTAATATATTTAAAGGAATTTGTATTGGCTCTGGTGCTATTCTACCTGGAATTAGTAGTGGTGTTCTTTGTGTTATTTTTGGAATTTATGAAAAACTTTTAAATAGTGTATTAGACTTTTTTAAATCTCCAAAAGAAAATTTAAAATTTCTTACTCCAATTGTTATTGGAGTGATTGCTGGAGTTTTAATTTTTAGTAATCTTCTTAATTATTTTTTATATTCCTTTCCTATACAAACAAAAGCCGTTTTTATTGGTCTTATTTTAGCTAGTATACCTAGTTTAATTAAAGATGTTAATAATAAACAAAAATTTAAAGTTCATTATGTTTTATATTCCTTAGTTACATTTTTTATAGGTGTATTTTCAGTTTATCTTGAAAAAAGCTTAACTGTTTCTACATCTGATAGTATTAGTATTTTTTACTTAGTTCTTTCAGGCTCTTTTATGTCAATTGGAATTGTTGTTCCTGGTGTTAGTAGTACAATTATTTTAATGCTTTTAGGTGTATATTCTAGTTATCTAGCTTCTGTTTCTTATTTATATTTTCCTGTATTAGTTCCTATGGCAATTGGTCTTTTTATAGGAAGTTTAATTTTTATGAAGCTAACAAGGTTTCTGTTAAAGCACTTTTATGCTCAAACTTTCTATAGTATTATTGGTTTCACTGCTGGCTCTGTTCTTGTCTTATTTCCTGAGATTACTAGTAGCGTTGATATCATTCTTTTTGCTTCTTGTATTATTTTAGGATTTTTTATTTTTAATTTATTAAAACCAAAAAATTGAACAAATTTATGTAATAAATTTGCTTGCAACGAGTTTTATATTAGGAAGTCACTATAATTTTTCCAATATATAAATAAACTGCAGCTATTTGTTGCAGTTTTGACTAAATAATAGTTACTACTTAGACTAAATAACTTAAAATAGCGCAAAGAAGTTTATATATTCAATTTTTTTAGGAGGATACGAGTAGGAATTACTTGGGGGAGCCTAAAAAAATTAATATATAAACTTCTGGGAGCGAGTATGTAATATTAAATCTAAATTGTAACAATAAAATTAATTATTTTTTTCTTCTTAAAATCCAATCTTTTTCACATTTAAATGGTAATTGCATTTTTACTTTTTGACCTTTAACACCTGGGCTTATACTGTCTATTTCTTCATCTGTTTCATCATCCCAAAGTTTTTCTATTTTAAATGTAATTGGTTCTAATTTAAATGGTACTATTATTTCTAGTTCATCACCTATTTGTAGCTTATTTTTAATTTCAATTGTTGATTTTTCATCATTATATTCAACAACTTTTCCACCAAATTCATAATTATCATTATATTGTCTTCCTGTATAATCTTGAACATCTCTGTTATTTCTATCATTAAAATAAAATGTTGTAAATTCTCTTGTTTTTACTTTTTCAATTTCTTCTAAATATTTTGTAGCATCATAATTTAATGAATCTTTAATATAGTCATCAATTGCATTTCTATACACATTAACAACACTTGCTATATAATATTCTGTTTTTAGTCTTCCTTCTATTTTTAAACTATCTATTCCCATTTCTATTATTTCTGGAATTTCTCTAATCAAGCATAAATCTTTTGATGAAAATATGCTTGTTCCGTGTTCATTTATTTCAATTGGCATATATTGTCCTGGGCTATTTTTTTCTTCTGCATATAAATTATATGCCCATCTACAACTTTGGCTACAATCTCCTAAGTTTGCACTTCTCCCACATAAAAAGTCACTTAAGAAACATCTTCCTGAAAATGCAAAACATATTGAACCATGTCCAAACATCTCAATTTCTAAGTCTTCTGGCTTGTTTTCCATAATGTATTTTAATTGCTCTTTGTTCATTTCCCTTGCCATAATAACTCTTTTTGCACCTATTTTGTGCCAAAAATTACAGTCTCTTAAACTTACTATATTTGCTTGTGTACTTATATGTATTGGGACATCAGGAGCATATTGTTTTAATACATCTATTACTCCTCCATCTGCTGCTATAATTGCGTCTGGTTTTACTTCATTTAGTATTTTTGCCATTTCTATTATTTCTTCGTATTTTTCATCCCATGCAAATATGTTTAGTGTTACATGTACTCTTTTTCCTATGCTGTGTGCGTATTCTATTGTTTTTATTAGATCATCATTTCCCATATCTGCTCTTGTTCTTAGTGATAGTGATGATGTTCCACAATATACTGCATCTGCTCCATATTGGAATGCTGTTTTTGCTTTTTCATATGAGCCTGCTGGGGCTAATAGTTCGATTTTTTTCATTTTTTTCTCCGTTCTTTTCTTTTTTATACTTATTTATTATATATTCGACGTCCCCTAAAGTCAATATTCTCAACAAATTCTTTATTTTTATGTAAATGTATGTTATAATTATAGTATGCATTATGCATACAAAAATTTAGAGAAAGGATATAAAAATTATGACACTGGAAACTTTACAAACAATTGGAGATTGCTATCGGAAAGCATTAGAAACATCTATATATTCTGTAGATTTACCTCATAACTTTTCGAAGGAACTTCAATCAATTGAAACTAATAATACCACTGAGAAATTTCAACTCAATAACTATATTCATCAACTAGAAATATGTTATTTTGAGCGGAATCAAACACTTAGAGTAACTGATTTAGTTGAAGACATAATCTTCACAGCATATCATCTTGTGTTGTGGTACAATGCTACTCACAAGAAAAAAATCTATACTGATCTTTCATTTAGGAGAAAATCCTTTGAAAGTGAATTCAGAAAATCTTTAAAGAGAACTTTGATGGGAAAGTCTCCAAGAATAAAAGATCGGTTTGGTTGCCGTTTCATTATACGTAATAAGGAAACAGAAATCGTCAATCAAGGTTTTATGTATGATTTAACAAATTTGTTCATCGATATGTACTGTGGTCTTTCATCCAGTAAGAAAGATTTTTTGGATTGGTGTGAAAATAATTCTTCTTTATCTGAAATAGCTTTTACACGCATAACAAATGTTTTAACCATTCCTTTTGAATTGGTTGAAGCAGACCCATGTTATGATACAGGAATAACAGATAATGATATTGTTATTCCAAAACAATCAGGAATATTAGATTGTTTCAAATATGGTGTAAAAGATTATGCGTATACACCAAAGGAAAGAGGATACCAATCAATTCATTTTGTATTGCATATCGATGCAACATCACCAATCTTTCCTGGATTATACGTTGAGTTCCAAGGTAGGACAAGCGTTATGCATTCTCGTGCGGAAGACAAAAACAGTAAAGCTTACCATGGAAACCATAAAGATAATTCTTCGCTAGTTTCTGTTGATGATATGGAAGAAAAAGTATCCTTAGATGACATTATCAAATTTGATGATATTTCAAAAATCAATATTATTGGATATGATCATCATATTTTATCAGATACTAAAGATAGTTTTGAGGACGATACAATAGGAATTCGACATGCTGTTTGTCCTTATACAAGGAAAATAGTTTCTCCATATAATTAAAATTATATCTAAATTTCCCCTGCCTTAGTTTTTTTTAAGGTAGGGGTTTTCTTTTTATTAATTTAAAATATAAAAATACTTATTATGCAAAATTACTTTTAATTTTATAAAATACCTTATATATTATACTTTTAATTTACTAATTGCTAATCCATCTCCAACTTCTAAAATCTCAGTTTCAAGATTAGGATTTTCACTAACTTCTTTAATATACTCTCTTAAATTTCTAACAGCAGTACGCTGTTTATGCTTATTATAATCGCTCATAACATAACCTTTATATAAAATATTATCTGCAAAAATAATTCCATTAGGATTTAACATTCGTAAAGACTCTTTCAAAAAAAATGGATACTTACCTTTAGCAGCATCAATAAAAACAGCATCATACTTTTCATTTAGAGTCGGTAAAATTTCGACTGCATCACCTTCATAAATATTAATTTTATCATCTACTCCAACTTTTTTAATATTATCTTTTGCTTCTTTAATTCTATCTACATCTCTTTCAATTGTATCTATTTTTCCATCATCTGATAAAAAATTAGTAAAGCACATAGCAGAATATCCAACTGCTGTACCTATTTCTAATATTCTCTTAGGTTTAATTTTTGTCAAATATTTTTCCATTATCTCTAAAGTATCATCCATAATAATTGGTATATGCTCTTCTAAAGCTTTTTGTTTAATTATTTCAAGTTCTTCTTTGTTCATTCTATTTCTCCTATTGAAAAGGTTGCCAAGAGTTCCAGGTTTTTTTGGCAATTCTTTTATACTTTACATTAAAATATCTAAATCATAAATAATAAAATTTAAGAAATTATGAATGCAAATGGAATTATATTAAAAATTCTTTAGTTAATAAATGGGAGAATCTTGGGACTTGTATTTGAGAGGGGCCTATTTATTAACTTTAGAATTTGTTTATAATGTAATGCAGCCGAATAATTGAATAAATTTTATTATTTATGATTTAGATTAAAAGTATCTTTAGAAAGTTGCCAAAAAAACCCGGAACTCTTGGCAACTTGGCAACCTTTTTTATTTTTATCTTCTTGCTGCTCTTTCTCTTTCTTTGGTGTCTAATATTTTCTTTCTTAAACGAATTGATTCTGGTGTTATTTCTACTAATTCATCATCTTGTATAAATTCTATCGCTTTTTCCAATGACATTTGAATTGGTGGAACTAATCTTAATGCTTCATCTGAACCTGATGCTCTTGTATTTGTCAAGTGTTTTTCTTTACATACATTTATTGCTAAGTCTTCTCCTCTTGAGTTTAATCCAACTATCATTCCTTCATATACTTCTACACCTGGTCCTATAAATAAGTCCCCTTTATCTTGTGCATTGTATAATCCATATGTTACTGATTTTCCTGCTTCAAATGCTACTATTGTTCCTCTTACTCTTGATACAACATCACCTTTAAATGGTTCATATGAATCAAATATATGGTTCATTATTCCTTCACCTTTTGTATCTGTTAAGAATTCTGTTCTATATCCTATTAATCCTCTTGATGGTATTTTGAATTCTATTTTTGTATGTCCATCTTCTGCTGGTTCCATATTTACCATTTCTGCTTTTCTTTGTCCTAATTTTTCAATAACATTTCCTACACAGTCATCTGGAACATTTACAACTAGCCTTTCTATTGGTTCACTTTTTACTCCATCAATTTCTTTTATAATTACTTTTGGACGAGATACTAAAAGTTCAAATCCTTCTCTTCTCATTGTTTCTATTAATACAGATAAATGAAGTTCTCCTCTTCCTGATACTTCAAATGAATCTGCACTGTCTGTTTCTTTTACTCTTAATGATACATTTCTTTCTAGTTCTTTAAATAATCTGTCTCTTATATGTCTTGAGGTAATAAATTTTCCTTCTCTTCCTGCTAATGGTCCATTGTTTACACTAAATGTCATAGAAACTGTTGGTTCGTCTATATCTACAAATGGTATTTTTTCTGGATTATTAAAGTCACATATTGTATCACCTATATTGATTTCAGGAATTCCTGCAAGTTCTATTATATCTCCTGCTTTTCCTTCTTCAACTTCAACTTTATTTAACCCTACATGTGTATATACTTTTGCAATTCTACCTTGAGTTATCTTATCTTCTTTTCCACAAATAGAAACTGGCATTCCAACTTTTATAGTTCCTCTTTCCACTCTTCCAACTGCAATTCTTCCAACATAATCATCATAATCAATATTAGAAACTAGCATTTGCGCTGGACCCTCTTCATCACAATTAGGTGCACTTATTGTGTTTATAATTGTTTCAAATAAACAGCTTAAATCTGTTGTCTCATCTTCTAAATTCATTTTTGCAATTCCATTTTTAGCAGATGCATATACAACAGGGAATTCTAGTTGCTCATCTGTTGCTTCTAATTCAATAAACAACTCAATAACTTGGTCAACAACTTTTTCAGGTGTTGCTCCTGGTCTATCTATTTTATTAATAACAACAATTGGTTTTAATCCTAATGCTAATGACTTCTTCAAAACTTCTCTTGTTTGAGGCATAGCACCTTCAAAGGCATCTACTAAAAGTAAAACACCATCAACTGTTTTTAAAACTCTTTCAACTTCTCCACCAAAATCAGCATGTCCAGGTGTATCAACTATATTTATTTTGATATCATTATGCATTACTGATGTATTTTTAGAAAGAATTGTTATTCCTCTTTCTTTTTCTTGGTCATTTGAGTCCATTACTCTTTCTTGCACTTGCTCGTTTTCTCTAAACACATGACTTTGTCTTAATAGCGCATCTACTAGAGTTGTCTTTCCATGGTCAACGTGTGC
The DNA here is from genome assembly GCA_947572725.1 of uncultured Clostridium sp. Lineage (GTDB taxonomy): Bacteria > Bacillota > Clostridia > TANB77 > CAG-508 > CAG-269. The sequence goes on from CANPDB010000006.1 coordinate 10,073, forward strand.
AATTATTGCTATATTTCTTATTTTTTCGTTATTCATTTTATTACCCCTTCTTATTTTATACATTATTATATGTTTACAACTTCGTTCAGTTGTATAAGTTATCTCTAACACTCATTTCTTCACTAAGAGTTAACTTAACTTTAAAATTATACTACCAAATATTTTTTTTGTCAAATTGTAAAATTCTGTATTTTTTCTTTATATATCGTTGACAATTGTATATGGCTTATTATATATTAAATACGCCTTTCTTTTGTTTTGTATGAAAGGAGGTAATATTTGCAAAATGAAAGAACTGTTTAAATTGCTAAAACTTTATTTGATTTACTTAATTGTGAAGCATTTAAATGATTAGCATAAAAAAGACTAGGTTTCGCACACCTAGTCTTTTTTTATATTTGCAATTTAAGAACTGTTTTTTGCAATTGCTAAAATTATATTAACACAAATATTATTATATGTCAATTTTCAATTTTTTACACTACTTTGTAATTTTTATGATATTTTCCATAATTTCATTTGTTACTTTTTCTAATGTTTCTTTATCTTTTGCACCTTTATATTTGCTAAAATCTAGTGTTTTTCCATATGTAATGGTTACTTTCCAGTCTCCTTTTTTTCCACCCTTTATTCCGCAAGGTATTACTTTTGCTCCGCTTCTTACAGCAAAAAATGCAACACCATCTTTTACGTCTTCTCCTTTTTCTAACCCATTTCTTGTGCCTTCTGGAAATAAAGTTAAACAATCACCATTTTTTAATGTTTTTAAAGATTCTTTTATAGCTGTAACTTCTTTTGAATCTCTTTTTACTAAAATAGCATCAAATAAAGTGCATAATAGTTTTAAAAACTTGCTTTTTGTTAATTCTTCTTTAGCTAAAAATCTAGCATATCTTCCACATGTTATTTCTATTAGTGGTGGATCTAAAAAACTTTTGTGATTTGCTGCTATAATTATTGGACCTTCTTTTGGGATATTTTCTTTTCCCACAATTCTCATTCTATATACTACTTTACAATATGTATATACTGCTCCTTTTGCAATTCCTCTTGATATTTTTTTAAAAAATTCTTTCAATTATTTCACTTCCTCTTTGCTATTATTACGAATTTGTATAATCTATATTTTTGCAATAGAATATTTTAATAATTTCTAACTCAATTACTTTGTTACAGTTCACAGCCTTATTTAAAGTAGTAGAAGTTATAATATATTATTTTTTAGGAATGAGTGTAGGGACCGACAAGTTATAGTTTGTAAATAAAATTCGAGGAGCAACTGCACCGCAGAAATTTATCTACAAACTGTTAGCAGTTGGGAATGGATAAAAAATAATATATTATAACTCTTTAACAAATATAACTAAGCCGTGAATTGTAACTGAAAATTAGCTTGAACGATAAAATTTAATTATTAAAATATTCTATTGCAAATTATCATAAATTACTTTTTTCTTTTATAATACCAACTATTTTTTCTACAACTTCTTCTATCATCAAATTACTAGAATCAATATAAACAGCATCTTCTGCTTGTCTTAAAGGTGCTATTTCTCTTTGAGTTTCTAAAATATTTCTTTGCTTAATACTTTCTAATATCTCTTCATAAGTCCCTTCAATACCTTTTTCTAAATTTTGTTTATACCTTCTTTTTGCCCTTTCCTCTACTGAAGCATCTAAATATATTTTTACATCTGCATTTGGAAATACTACTGTTCCAATATCTCTTCCTTCCATAATAATATTTCCGCATCTCTCCCATTTTTCTTTGAAGTGGCGTCATTTTATCTCTGATACATTTTATAGCTGAATATTTAGGAGCATATTCATCTATTCTAGTTGTTCTTATTTCTTTTGATACATCTTTACCATCTAATAATACAACTTGCTTATCATTTTCTCTTTTTAACTCTATTGAAATATCTTCTAACATTTTTTCTAATTTATCTATTTCTGTAATATCAATCCCTTCATTTAATGCCTTTAATGTTACGCAACGATACATAGCTCCTGTATCTATATTTATTAGTCCTAATTTTTCTCCTACTAATTTTGTTATTGTTCCTTTTCCTGAACCTGCTGGTCCATCAATTGCAACTACAAATCCCATTTTTAATCTCCTATCGTTTATTATTTTTCTTCACCAAAAAACTGCCTCATTTTAGAAACATAATTACCAGATAACCATTTAAATAGTTCTTCATATTCTTGCTTTGTTACTTCTTGTATTTCGTGTAACATATCTAACCACTATTCTCCATCTTGTGGTACATAAATATTTTTTGCTACAACATCAAGTTCAACTACATTCATAGCAGTCAGTTTTTCTATTTCTTTTCTTGATTTTTCCTTAAATTCTTTTAGTCCTTCTATAACATTATATCCATATATAATTGTCACTTCCATATACAGTTTTGCGCCTTCTCCATAATTCTCTACACGAGTCTTTAAAACTTTATATATTGCTGGTGTTTGACAAGCTAAATATTCTAAAATTTGTCTAAATACAACATCTGATATTGTAAAATTCCCCATATAACTAAATGTTGGTCTTATAATTGATTTTTCTGAAACATATGGCTTTTGTCCTTTTCCTTTTGATTTAAATATTTGTAGTGGATCTAATAAATAACCTGAAAAATCCTTTTTTATTTCGAATGTTGGAACAGGTATAACATGTTTTCCTTCTGTTACTCTAATTCTTCTTGCTGTTTTCATTTCTTGCTCTGTTGCTACATCTTTTATATATATTGTTTCTGATATTTCTGGTAATCCTAAGTTTGCTGCTATCTTTTGCACCATTCCATCTGAAGTTCCTAAAAGGAGTATACTTTCTGGTTTATACTTTTTTAATGCTTTTATAATTACCTCTTTTTCTTCGTCTTCATAAAATAAAGCATGTTTAACTGTTCCTACTTTTGTAGGTGCTTTTTTTGCTGATTCTCCCGCTATTACTTGATTTTCTTTTATTAGTAATCCATCATCTATTATATAACTAATGTTTCTCTCACTTGCTACCATTTGTGCTCTATAACTTTTTCCCGTGCCTGATGGTCCTACAAATGCATATACTTTTATTTTATTTGCAAATGGTAATTTTATATCTTTTAATAACACTGTATTTCCTCTTTTCTAAGTTCTTTTTTATTTATATAATTTATATAATTTTTATAAATTATATGATATTTAGTACAAAAAAGCAAGCTTACCTTTTGTGCCTATTGCAATTTATTTATAAAATATGATAGTATAATAATTAATTATTATACAGAATAAATAATTTTTAAAAGGAGGAATTATTTATGTTAAAAAAAGTTTTAGTATCAGGATGTAATGGAAAAATGGGACAACTTGTTTGTTCTGCAGTTAATGCTACTGAAGATATGGAAGTTATTTGTGGATTTGATAAAATTGCTAGCAATACTAATTTTCCTATATATTCAGATATATCACAAATTACAGAAATTCCAGATGTTATTATAGATTTTTCTATTCCAGTAGCAACTCGTGAAATAATCAAATTTGCTTATGAAAAAAGCATTCCTATTGTAGTTGCAACTACTCGGATTGTCTGATGATGATATAAATATTTTAAAAAATTATGCAAAAGAGCGTATGCCAGTTTTTCAATGTGCTAATATGTCTTTTGATGTAGCTCTTTTAAAAAATCTTTTAAAAACTATAGCTGTTCAACTTTCTAATACTGATATTGAAATTAGCGAAACTCATCATAATAGAAAAAAGGATGCACCTAGTGGTACTGCTAAAATGTTTGCTGATGCTATTAATGAAGCTTTAGGAAATACGAAAACTTTAGTTTATGGTCGTGAGGGTCAAAGAGAAAAAAATGAAATAGGACTTTCTTCTATTCGTGGTGGTAATATTGTTGGAGAACACACAATACAATTTTTTGGCGAAGCTGAAACATTGGAAATTAAACATACAACTTATTCAAGAGAAGTTTTTGCAGAAGGTGCTGTTAAGGCTGCTCGTTTCTTGATGACTAAAGAAAAGGGATTTTATAATATGGATGATTTAATTGCATCTGTGTAACAAATCAGATTTCAGTTACTGTTTAGACTAAATAACTTAAAATAGCGCGAAGAAGTTTATATATTCAATTTTTTTAGGAGGATACGAGTAGGAATTACTTGGAGGAGCCTAAAAAAATTAATATATACACTTCTGGGAGCAAGTACGTAATATTAAGTTTGAACTGTAACTTTTTTCTCCTAAAATTGCAATATAAATATCAAAATAGTTATATTAGAATCTATATATTTCTTACTACTTTACAAGGATTACCATGTGCTATAACATTTGATGGAATATCTTTAGTAACAATACTACCAGCACCAATTGTAACATTATCACCAATTGTAACACCTGGAAGAACAACAACATTTCCTCCAAACCAGACATTATTACCAACTTTTATTGGTTTCACATATTCTATACCTTTATTTCTTAACTCAATTTCTATAGGATGCCCTGCTGTATAAAAACTACAGTTTGGACCTATAAAAACATTATCTCCAAACTCTACTTTCCCACCATCTAAAATAACACCATTATGGTTCATATAAAAATTTTCTCCAACAGATATGTTGTATCCATAATCACATTGAAAGCTTGATTCTATTAAAATGTTCTCTCCTGTATTCCCCAATATCCTTTTAATTAGTTTGTTTCTTTCTTCTCTATTAGATGGTTTTATGTTGTTATATTCAAAACACAAATCTTTTGCCTTTTCCATCTCTTTTATTAATTCTTCATCATAATTTGGATTATATAATTGTTGGTTATCTCGTTTTTCTTTTTCTGTCATTATTTATATCACCTCTCACTTATTATAAATAATTTGAAAGTTATTATACCATAGTTTTATCTATATTTAACATTTTTAATTAGTCTTCTTTAAATTCTTTCTTCGTAACTGCCCACAAGCAGCATCAATATCTGATCCCAACTCTCTTCTAATGGTTGCAACTATTCCATGGTCATTTAAATAATCTCTAAATCTCATAATATTTTCATTTGAACTTTTGTTAAATTGTCCATTTTCAATTTTATTAATTGGTATTAAATTAACATGGCATAACATACCTTTTAGCAGTTTTACTAATTCTTTTGCATCTTGTAAATTATCATTATTATCTTTTGCTAAAGCATATTCAAAAGATATTCTTCTATTAGTTTTTGCTATGTAATCTTTACATGCTTGCATTAGTTCTTCTATTGGATAACTATTATTTACTGGCATCATACTACTTCTTTTTTCATTATTAGTTGCATGAAGAGAAATTGATAATGTACATTGTATATTTTCTTCTGCTAGCTGATATATTTTTGAAACTAATCCACTTGTAGATATGCTTATATGTCTTGCTCCAATATTTAGCCCTTTAGGATTATTTATAATTCTAATAGCATTTACTACATTATCGTAATTATCTAATGGTTCTCCAATTCCCATAAAAACAATATTTGAAATTCTAACATTTGCATCTTGTTCTACTGCTAATAGTTGTTCCACAATTTCTCCACTTGTTAAATTTCTTTCAAAATTAATTCCTGTTGAAGCACAAAACTTGCATCCCATTTTACAACCTATTTGTGAAGAAACACATATGCTATAACCGTGATGATAACTCATTAAAACTGTTTCAATTGCATTTCCATCTAACACATCAAATAAATATTTTATAGTTCCATCTTTTGATTCTTGCTTTTTTAAAATTCCAAAATTGCAAATTGTATAATTTTCTTTTAATTTCTCTCTTAGTTCTAAAGACAAATTTGTCATTTCATCAAAACTTTTTACTTTTTCTTGATATAGCCACTTGAAAATTTGCTCGGCTCTAAATGGCTTTTCACCTATATCTTGTAATTCTTTTTTTAATTTTTCTAAATTATAATCTTTAATATTTTTCATTTTTAATTTCCTTTGGTATCACAATTTTAGAAATATCGACTTTTCTATGATGCATAAATTCATCAAGCCTTCTTTCCATCATATCTTCCTCTTTAAAAATTTCTCCATAAATTAAATTTATTATTTTCTCAAAAGGATTTTCTTTTATTACAACTAAACCTTTTTCTACTTCATTTCCCATAAAATTTTCCACCCTTTATTAGATGAATTTATCATATTCATTTACATATGAAATTTACGAATCACAGCTTCCTTTAGTTCTTTATAACATAAAATTAAAGTAATTACAAAATTTAAAATTGATATTGCAATTGAAATTTTATACAACAGTTGTGGCTCAAGCATTTTTTCTATAATAAATATAATTGGTATTATACTAATTAAAACTATCATTAATTGATATAATGCATATTTTATATATCTTTTGTAACTTATTATAGTTAATACTAACATTGTAATATTAGCAACAATTAATATAATTGGAATTGCAATGTGTATTGACCAACCTTTAAATCCTAATCTCTCATCAATATAAAGCGTAACTACTGATATTACTATAGTTTGAAGTAGAACATGTCCTGCTATGTTTGTCCCTCTTTTAATAGAATAAATTACTGTAATCCATAAATATATAATTCCAGTATTAGCTAATGCTGCCCATGGAATTGTACGACTCGTTAATCTATTTATAATAGTTAAAATAAATGCAATTATTAAAGAGCAACCTAATAATATATATATTAATTTGTCACTTTTTTTACTATTTAACTTTTGTGGATATATCATCTAAAACACCATTACTTTCTATTTTTACTTCTATTCCTCTTTCTGTTAAAAATTTATAAAATGCTTTTTCAATTTGAGTATTATTTAAAATTGATGTAAATGTAAATATCATTTTATTTTCAAATGTACAACTTGAACATTTTATCTTTTCAACTTGCTCTGGAGCAATTAACATTAAAAAATAATCTATATATTTTTTGTAATCTCCTATAATTCCTATTCTTCCTATATTTGAATATGTTATTGTTGTATATTTTCTAATTAATACATAACTAATTCTCACTAAAATTTTCTTTAAAATTAATGGAACTGGTTTTATTAAAAAGTGATTTCCTATTTTAACATTTGCTGACATTGTTTTTGTGATTTCTTCTTCTGTTAGCATCATTTTAAACTCTTCTTTTACAAACTCAATCATCTTTTCAAATGTATCTAATTTTTGTTTTTTCATTTCTGCAACTATTGTAATATAAGAAAAAAAGTTTGAAATTGTTTTTGAAGGAAAGTATTTTTTTAAGTTTACTGGTATACATATCTTTATTGGACTTTTTCCATTATGTTTTATATAGTTTTCAGTATAAATAGAATACATTAAAACTGCTGTTAAATATTGCGTGATTGTTGCATCATGTTTTTTACATTCTTCTTTTAGTTGCTCTAAATCTATTATTTGATGAATAACACTAATTGCTCCTAATTTAATTTTTCTTCCTTTTAGTTCATATGCAATTTTTCCAGATGCATTTGATTTAGCCTTTTTATCATAGTTCTTCATATAACTATCTTCTGTATCATATTCAATCTTTCGTATTTGTCTATTTTCTTTATTTAATTCATCTGCATGAATTAGTTCTAAGTAATTATATACAATTTCTCTAAAAAATGTTGTTCCTGTATTTCCATCTGTTAATGCATGGAAAATATCTATGTTTATTTTGCTTTTGAAATATGTAACTTTAAATAAGTATCCTTTATTTGTTTTTGGGTCAATATATTTACATGGATAGTCTCTTTCTTCTTCTATTATAGGACTTTTAGTGTTATGTTCTAAATAGTACCAGAAAAAGCCTGCTTTCATTCTGACTTTAAAAAATTCATATTCTTCTAATGTTTTATCTACTGCTTTTTGTAAAATTTCCGGCTGTATTTCCTCTTTTAATACAACTGATAATCTAAATACTGTACTATATTTTTTACCAGTGGACATTGGAAATATTTTTGCCGAATTGTCTAGTCTTCTCCATATTAATTTGTTTTTTTTATTCCCCTTCATTTTATAACCTTTCTTACTTATCTTAATAATTAATTATATTAAAATTTATTATATTTTTTATAAAGCGACAATTCGTGGGGACCGACAAGGTTACCAACTGTTACTTCAGTTACAGTTGGTCCGCAGTTGGGAGTCGTTTTAGGAAAAAATATAATAAATTTTATATACAAAATAATTATTTATTATAGTTTATAATAGCAATTAAATCTTCGTAACCTTTTTTTGTAACTTCCTTATTGCTATCTTTATCTATAAGCCATATGTGACTTGCATTTTCATATTCCTTTAAGTCAATTTCTACATTCATATTTTTTGCTTTTTCTTGTAATTTATGTGCATCAGGATTTAAAATATCATTTGTACCAACAAGAATTGTTATATTTCTTAATTTTGACAAATCTCCATCAATTGGATTTACCAAGTAACTATCAATTCCATCTTCTCCTGCATATGCTATACCAGCTAATTTTAAGGCTTCTTTATTTAGCTTTTTGTCTTTGTTCTCTATTTTTGCTATATCTGGGTTATTAAGCCTAACATCTAGCCATGGTGAAATTAGAATTGCTTTTTGTGGCATTTTTAAATTTTCTTCTGACACTTTTTCTAATAATGCTAAACTTAATCCCCCTCCTGCTGAATCTCCCATTACTATTAATCTATTTTCTATATCAATTCTTTCATCTATCTCTTTATATAATGGAACTACCATATTAAATGCATCTTTATAATTATATTTTGGCGTCAATGGATAATCTGGTAATATAATAGTTGCACCTGTGTCATCTATTAACTTTTCTATAAACTCCCAATGTTGTTTTGTTGCTTCTGCCATATATGCTCCACCATGAAAATATAATATTACTTTATCTGTTTTCTCTCTATTCTTAGGAGTCACAACAAACACTTTTCGTCCAATATAACTTTCTACTTTTAACTCATAAAAATTTGATATATTATTAGGTTCTTTTGTTTCTATATCTACTATCATAAAATAAGTAATTACTGCTAATGCTAATACTAAAATAACAAGCAATATACCGAATTACCACCTTTATTATTGCTATTTTCATATAATACCTCATTTTTTTATTTTTTGTTATTTTATCATAGTTGTTGTAAAAATAAAAGATACCATATAAATATTAATATTTTTTTAATATTTGTGACAAAAGGGTCGCCCCTTTTTGTCACACTTTTAAGAAATTCACATTCAAGCCTATACCTAATGACAAAAAATGTGACAAAAAGGGACGACCCTTTTGTCACATTTTATCCAAACAAGCCACGCTTTTTTATTGGCGGTTGTTCGTTCATTGTTTTTGCTAGTTGCATTAATAGTTCTCTTTGTTCTTTTGTTAGTTTTTTTGGTGTTTGTACTGTTACTGTAAATATAAAGTCTCCAACTGAGCTTGAATTTATAGATTTGAATCCTTTGTTTCTTATTGTGAATTTTGTTCCTGTTTGTGTTCCATCTGGTATTTTATATTTTTCTTTTGTTCCATCTACCATAGGTATTTCTAGCTCTGCTCCTAATGTTGCCTGTGTAATGGTAATTGGAACTTCGCATAATACATTGTTTCCTTTTCTTGTATAGATATTGTGCCTTTTTAGTTTTACTGTAATATATAAGTCTCCTTTTGAACCACCTTTTTCTCCTGGCTCTCCTTCTCCTCTTAAGACTACTGTTTGGTTATCATCTATTCCAGCTGGTATTTTAACTTTTATTTTTGGTTGTTTTCTAACTTTTCCTTTTCCATGACAAGTTTCACAAGGCTCTTGTACAATTTCACCAGTTCCATGACATGTTGAACATGTTCTTGTTGTTTGCATTTGTCCGAAGTATTGTGTTTTGTACTTGTGTTACTTGACCTGTTCCATTACAAGTTGTACATTTTACTGGTGATGTTCCTGGTTTTGCTCCTGTTCCATGGCAAGTAGCACATTCTTCATCTCTTGTTATTATTATTTCTTTTTCAACTCCTGAAAATGCTTGCTCAAACGTAATTTCCATATGTACATTTAAGTCTGAACCTTTTTTAGGTCCACTTTGTCTTCTTGATGAACCTCTTCCTCCAAATCCACCTCCAAAGAAAGATGAAAAAATGTCCCCTAAATCTCCAAAGTCACTGAATCCATCAAATCCTGAACTTGAATAAGAGTAATATCCTCCTTGACCTCCAAAAGGTCCTCCTGCTCCTCCAAATCCTTGTGGGCCATCTGGTCCAAATTGGTCATACATTCTTCTTTTTTGAGAATCAGATAATGTTTCATATGCTTCATTAACTTCTTTGAATTTCTTCTCTGCTTCTGCTTTATTATCTGGATTTGCATCTGGATGATATTTCTTTGCAAGCTTACGATAAGCTTTTTTTAACTCATCATCTGTTGCATTTTTGTTTACACCTAATACTTCATAATAATCTCTTTTACCTGCCATTTTTACTAACATTCCTTTCTTTCAAGGTCTAAGACTTGTTGATATTATTTAAATTTTACTTACTAAAATGTCTTTTTATTGTATTTTTCTTTATTGTCTCTTTCAAAATCCCTTTTCATATTTATGTTATGTTTTTCTATGTATGCATTTGAAAATTCTTCTGGAGTTATTTGAAGTCTATTTAAAACTTCAATATAGTAATTTTGTACATCTGTTATTTCTTCAAGAAATCTTCCTCTTACTTCTGGGTCCTCCATAATTGCATCTATTCCTTTTTTCTTGATAATAGATATACATTCTCCCATTTCTTCTATCATATATAATAAATGTGTTTTAGCATATTTAGGTTCTCTATCTCCCCATTTTTCTTTGTTTGCTTCATATAATTCAAATTGCATTTCTTTCATTTCAGATATTGTTAAATCTTTTTCTGACATATTTTATTCCTCTTTCTTTGAATTTTGTGACTAACTTTTACTTTTTCAAAGACATTTAGAGACAGTCCTTTTATAGTCAAATTTAATTAATATAAAGGACTGTCCCCTTTTTCCTAAAAAGAGGGATTTAAGGAACGTCCCCTAATCCCTTTTGTTGTCGTCTTCTACTTTATAGTCTGCATCATATACATTTCCATTTTCATCTGTTGATGGTCCTGCTTCTCCTTCTGTAGCATTTGGATCAACTCCTGCTCCTTGTGCTGCATTTGGATTTGCATTTTTGTATAGTTGTTCTGACATATCATAGAATACTTTTGTTAATTTTTCAGTTGCTTCTTTGATTTTTTCTGTATCGTTTGTTTCAAGAGCTTTTTTAGTTGCTTCTATTTCTGTTTCTACTTTTGCTTTTTCTTCTCCACTAATTTTGTCTCCTAAGTCTGTTAATGTTTTTTCACTGTTGTAAATTAAACTTTCTGCATTGTTTTTAACTTCAATTTCTTCTTTTTTCTTTTTATCTTCTTCTGCATGTGCTTCAGCATCTTTTACAGCTTTATCGATATCTTCATCTGTAAGATTTGTTGATGCTGTTATTGATACGTCTTGGCTGTTTCCTGTTGCCATATCTTTTGCTGATACGTGAACGATTCCGTTTGCATCTATATCAAATGTTACTTCGATTTGTGGCACTCCTCTTGGTGCTGCTGGTATTCCTGTTAATTGGAATCTTCCTAATGTTTTATTGTATGCTGCCATTTCTCTTTCACCTTGTAAAACGTGAACTTCTACTGATGTTTGACCATCTGCTGCTGTTGAGAATATTTGTGATTTTTTAGTTGGTATTGTTGTGTTTCTTTCAATTAATTTTGTAAATACTCCACCATATGTTTCAATACCTAATGATAATGGTGTTACGTCTAATAATACTAAGTCTTTAACATCTCCTGATAAGACACCACCTTGAATAGCTGCACCAATTGCAACACATTCATCTGGGTTAATTCCTTTGTCTGGTTCTTTTCCTGTTATTCTTTTTACAACTTCTTGAACAGCTGGAACTCTTGTTGAACCACCAACTAATAATACTTTATGAATGTCATTTGCTGTTAAACCTGCATCTTTTAAAGCTTGGTTAACTGGTCCTGCTGTAGCTTCTACTAGGTCGTGAATTAATTCTTCAAATTTAGCTTTTGTTAAAGTTACATCTAAGTGTTTTGGTCCTGTACTATCTGCTGTAATAAATGGTAAGTTGATTTGTGTTTGTTGTACACCTGATAATTCAATTTTAGCTTTTTCTGCTGCTTCTTTTAATCTTTGCATTGCCATTTTATCTGTTTTTAAATCAATTCCATTTGATTTTTTGAATTCATCTACTAAATAATCAATAATAGCATTATCAAAGTCATCTCCACCTAAATGTGTATTACCACTTGTTGCTAAAACTTCAAATACTCCATCACCAATATCTAGTATAGAAACATCGAATGTTCCTCCACCTAAATCATAAATTAATATTTTTTGATCTTGTTCTTTATCCATTCCATAAGCTAAAGCTGCTGCTGTTGGCTCATTTATAATTCTTAATACTTCAAGACCTGCTATTTTTCCAGCATCTTTTGTAGCTTGTCTTTGACTATCATTAAAGTAAGCTGGAACTGTAATAACAGCTTGTGTTACTTTTTGTCCTAAATAATTTTCTGCATCAGATTTTAATTTTTGTAAAGTCATCGCTGAAATTTCTTGTGGTGTAAATTTGTCACCTTCTATATTTACTTTTTCTGCTGTTCCCATTTTTCTCTTGATTGAAATAACAGTGTTATCTGGATTTGTAACCGCTTGACGTTTAGCAATTTGCCCTACTAATCTTTCTCCATTTTTTGAAAAAGCAACTACTGATGGAGTTGTTCTATTACCTTCTGCATTTGGTATAACAACTGGCTCTCCACCTTCCATAACTGCTACGCATGAATTTGTTGTTCCTAAGTCAATACCTATAATTTTTCCCATTTTTATACTTCCTTTCTTTTGATGATTTTGTAAACGGAGAAAAAAAATCATCTTTTTCTAATTTAATTTATATATTTTCATTAAAGTAATGATTTTCTCCTCCGTTATTAAAATCATCACTTTTAAAATTTAATAACAATTTTATATTTTTTCATTCAATTTAGATATTATTTTTCTATTTTGCTCTATAAATTCTTCTGAAACTTTACTTCTAAACTCTTCTTTTGTCATTTGTGATAATTTTCTATTTGATAATTCTTTATATCCTAGTTCTTCTCCTAACCAATCTGGCTTTTGATATATTTTTGCCATTTCTTCATTAGGAAATTCTATTTCTGCTGTTAATAGTCCATCTAAATAGTCATAATAAATATCAATTTCTACTTTTAAATTTTGTTCAATTGGTACAACTATTCTTGTTTTATTAATAATGTTGCTTATTTTTCTTTTCGTTAGCTCGTTATATTCTTCTTCAGAAATATTGCTTTCTATTTCATATTTTGATGCTACATTGTAATTGTTTTTGTATTCAATATCTCCTTTTGTTTTTACTGTATAAATATAACTTATTGCCTTTTGTTTTTTGTCTGTTACTTTTCTGATTCTTATAATTGTATTTATATCTCTATATATATAAGCTTGTTCAATATTTATTATTTTAGTAATTTTAATTTCATTTGGTAGACTTTTAACTGCATATTTTCTTTCAATTTCTTTGTTCATTTTTCTTCCTTTTTAATCTAATATTATCTTTTCTAAACGAATCAAAATGTGCATTAGTTATTTTTAAAATGGATTAGAAGTAGTATATTACTAGGCAAACAAGTAAAAATTTTTGAGATAGTACATTTGTACATCGAAAAAATTTTTATGAAGTTTAACGAAGTAAGATGCTACTTATAATTTGTTTTAGTTCGCTACTACAACCATCGAATGCCTAACAACCCTATTTCCGATTTTGTATCCCTTTCTATATTCTTGAGCAATCTCTTGTACACCTAAATTATCATCTTGAATGCTACTTACAGCTTCATGCAATTCTGGGTCAAAAGTTTCTCCTACTGTTTTTATTTCTTCAATTCCTTTTGATGCTAAAACATCTTTAAATTGTTTTTGTACAAGTTCTACTCCTTTTTTATATTCTTCATCTTGTGTTTCAGCTTTTGCCGCATTTTCTAAATTATCTAATACTGGTAGTATTACTTCTACTATATCTGATAAAATTGAATTGTATAAACCTTCTCTTTCTTTGCTGCTTCTTTTCTTGAAGTTTTCAAATTCAGCTAATATTCTTTTATATCTGTCTTCTAATTCGTCATATTCTTGTTTTGGGACCATTTCGCCATTTCCATTTTTATTTTCTTTGTTATCTTCTTGTTGTTCTTGAATTTCATTTTTTTCTATTTCTTCATTGTTTTCTTCTGACATAATTATTTGTCTCCTTTTCTTTTATTTTTTAAATTATCATATTGATTTTAATATAATAATTTGCTTATATATTTTTATGTTTTTGCTTATGTGAATTTAATAGTTTATTTATTGGACATATATATTTATATCTAGTTATTTAATTTTTTATTTATATATTTCATAACTGAAATAACTTTTGAATAATCCATTCTTTTTGGTCCTATAATTCCTATTGTTCCTAATTCTTTTCCATTTACTTTGTGTTTAAATGTTACTACACTAAAATCTTTTAGTTCTTCTTTTTCGTTCTCGTCTCCTATATATATGTTTATGTCTTCTGCAAATCCTGAATTTAACATATCTGATATTACTTCTTTTGTGTCTAATATATTAATAAAGTTTTTTGCAACATCTAAGCTATTGAATTCTGGCAAATCAAATGATTTGTTTGTGCCTTCTAAATAAATTTGATTTTCTTTTTCTATTACTTTTTTTAATTGCTCAATTACTGGCTTAATAACATTCACGTTATATGTCATTTCATCATATAGATATTCTTCTAGTGGCCTATCGATTGTTTCTATTGGTTGACTTTTTAATTTGTTATTAAACATATAGTTCATTGTTTCTATTTGTTTTTGATTAACATCTTCATCAAATTTGATTATTGTTTCTTTTATTAGTCCTGTATCTGTTAAGATAACTGCCATCATCATTCTTGTTCCTAATAATACGAATTTGATTTCTTCAATTAGTTGACTTGTTGCTTTTGGTCCAATTGATACTGTTGTATAATGTGTTACTTCTGAAATAGTATTTGCTGCTATTTTTGTTAGGTCTTCTATTTCGTTTACTTTTGTTTCTAGCTTTGAACTAATGTATTTGATTTCTTCTAAACTGATGTCTTTGTCATTTAATAGTTCGTCTACATAGTATCTGTAACCTTTTTCTGATGGTATTCTTCCACTTGATGTATGTGTCTTATCAAGAAATCCTGCTTTCTCTAAGTCTGCCATTTCGTTTCTTATTGTTGCACTACTGCATTTTAGCCCTTCATAGTTTGTTAGTGCATTAGAACTTACTGGCTCTGCTGTGTTGATATATTCTTCTACAATTGCTTGTAATACTTTCTTTTTTCTATCGTCTAACAATCTTTTCACCTCTTTTAGTTTCAATTGTTAGTTTTTGTTTTTAGCACTCTTTAGTTTTGTCTGCTAACTTTCTATATATTATACCCGTTTTTAGCACTTGTCAATACCTTCTGCTAAAATAATTGTGAATTTTGTGTGAATTCCATTACAGTTCAAATTTTAAATTATCTATACTCTCCTCTTCGCTATTTTGAATTATTTAGTATAAACTGTAACGAAATTCAAAAAAGCCCGCGATACAAATCGCTGGCTTCCTCTTTTGGAATCATTTTTTTAACATTTCGTTCACAATGTAGTACATTGCTGTACCACATTTTCCGTCTTCTAAATTGTCTGTCAATAAAATATACGAATCAAACTTATCCTGCCCTACTTCAGAAATTATACTTTCATACATATCTGAATAATAATAGGCACCTAGCATATCAAATTTACTCAACATATAATATGCAGGCTCATAATAGGTTTGATAAGCAGATACTTCATATCCTGACAAACTATTTTCTGTAGCAAGTTCTACAGCAATGATATCTGTTATTGCTTCGTTAAGCTTGCTTGCCCTGTATGCAGAAAATTCATACTTACTTCCTTTATTAGTTTCATTACTACATACATGTATCAATTCATGTATGTATGTGTACTCTGAAATATACTCAGTTAAATTACTATTAATGTACATTTCAGAACCTACAGTTACTAATCCTAGTTCGCTATATTCTTCTACAAACTTAGCATAATGCAATTTAATATTTTTTACTGCATTTTTACATAACTCTTTATCTGAGTTTTTTATCTTTTTAGAATTGTCAACATATAGTGATACAATTGCTATCGACTTTTCCAATAGTTTCTTTTGAGCTTCTGGTACTTCTTGCTCTGCTACAAATTTCGGTGCTTCAAACTCATTCCGCTCATAAAAGTTACACGGAATGAGCATAGTAAATGGTTCACTTTCGTGTCCATCAGGATACATTAAAAATCGATCCTTCTTTTTCTCCACATTGAAGTTAGCTTTGTCATCAACTTTAAATGTCGTAGCTACATATTTAGCCATCCGAACAATAGCGTTTTCAGTATCAACGGCATTTTTCTCTTTCTGCACTTCCTGTTCCTTCGTTGAGCAACCACCTAAAATGGTAATTACCAATAATAAAATGACTCCTAAAAAATAATTTTTTCTCTTCATAGCTTTTTCCTCCTGCTTTCCTTGTGATTTTTTTTATTTTATATGCCTATACTAATAAGTGCTAAAGCTTAGCCACACTAATTAGTGTTATGAGAAAAAACAACATATAACCTACCTCAATTATATCATATTTTACATAAAACATCAAATTTTGGTAATTTTTGCAAATCTCGTATAAATATGTTATAATTGATATACATTATTTATTTAGGAGGCCTAATTATGCAGGCAATAAATCTTGATACTGTTCGGACAAATAACGGAATTTCCATATATGAAGTTCTTAAATCTATAGTAAATGAAAGCAATTTTACTGATGAAGATTTAGAATATGAGATTCCTACTAGGAAAAAGCCGACTTTTTACTGGCGCCGATATTATCGAGAATACTCCAAATAAGAAAACAGCTAAGTTTCGTTACTTAGTTAAAATACGTAAACAACCTGTGAGTTCTTCCTCACAGGTTGTTCCTTTAAAACTATTTTTCTAATGACTGTTTTAACATCCATAAATGTTTTGTATAACTTGATATAAAATCATCCATTAAACTTGAAGTATCATATAAATTTTGTTCATCAGCATCTTTTTTTATTTTTGTTACTTTTTGTAATAAAGTTCCATAATCTTTTATAACATTATCTAGAACAATATTATCATTTACTTTTTCGTTATTTGCTTCAGCAATACAAGTCTTTTCTAAATAATCTTTCATTGTACCTAAAGGTTGTTTTCCAAGCATTAATATATGTTCTGCTATTTCATCTATTTGACTATTTATTTCATCATAGTATTCTTCTAATTTTGCATGTAATACAAAAAAGTGTGGTCCTACAATATTCCAATGATAATTTTGTAACTTCCTATAAAATACATTTAAATCTGATAAAAAAACATTCAAATCATTAACTACATTCTCCATTTTCATCGCTCCTTATTTATTATTTAAATAAATTTTACCCAAAAAGAATTTTTATTATTCATAATATTTATTTACATTTTTTAATATAAACTTCTAAGAGCGAATAAATACTTTTTTATTGAACTGTAATACATATTTATAAGAAAAACTAAAATTATTCTAGTTCTTCATATTTAATGTTGGGATTAAATGCTAATATTGCTTGGAATATTGGTGGCAAGATAAGTAAGCCAAAACCAAACAAACCACTTCTTCCAAAAGAACTTGCTAAACTAAATCTTTTAACAATAGCCATCACAAACATAGCAATCCAACCTAAAACAGGGATAAACCATAATAACATAAAAAGAGGTGTTATTCCACATACTTGGTACATAACTATTTGTCTATAAATTGGAATAATTGCTGCCCATCCGTGTTTTCCTGCTTTACTATATATAATCCATCTAATTATTGTACTATAACTAATCCAAATACCCACAATTAAAATTATCGTTTTTACAATTCTATTTGCTAATATAAATTTTACTGCCATTTCGATTTTTTGATTTGTTGGCATTTCTTCTATAACACTTGTTAGAATTTCATTTGGAGTATATCCTTGTTCTATTTTTCTTTTGATATCTTCTATATCAATATCATTTTTTATAATTTCTCTTATTTGCTCTGTGTCTGTTTCTTTAATAAATTTTTCTCCGGCATTGATAATCTCTTCACTAACACCTTGTTTTTTTATTTCATCTTTATTTTGTTCAATTATATTTACTATATCTTCACTAGAGTATTGAGAAGTCACCTCATCATATGCATTTAAAATGTCTTCTTTAGTTATATTGTTTACATCTATATTTTCAGCATAAGTTTGTGCTTCTTTTTTTATCGCATTTTTATCATAAGCTGCCTCTACTTTATTTTCTATACAAATTACATTAAATAATATCATATTTATAAAAAGCAATTTTATAAATATTTTTCTAATGTTTTTCATCCTCTCTTACCTCCTATAAAAAGTGATAAAACCTTTCTTCTTTTTCAACTGATTTATCACTAGTATCAATAAAGATTATTTTTCCATTTTTACCATGTTTATTTATTAGGTTTTCTTTCTCTAATATTTGTTTTAAATAACTTGCTAATCTTGGTGCACCATTAAAAAATCTTACATTTCCTAATACTTGCTTAATTTCCTTTTGTACTAATGGATAATGCGTACACCCCAAAACTACATTTTCTACCTTTCCTGCATATATACCTAAATTCGATTTTAAGTATTTTTCTAATTTCTCTGTATTTCCTTCTTCTATAATATCTGCTAATCCAACACATGGATATAAATATGTTTTGTGGTTATTATACTTTTCATATAGCAAATTAAATTTTTCACTTTCTATTGTTCCTTTTGTTGCCATTACTAGTGTTGGCTTATCGTATTCATAATCATATACCATTTTATATGCTGGTTCTATTGCTATAATTGGTATTTCTAAATATTTTGCTCTTAAAAATTTTGCAGCTTTTGCACTAGCTGTATTACATGCTATTACAATAACTTTACATTTATTATTTATTAATTTCTGTACAATTTTATCACATATTTCTAAAATTTCTTTATCACATTTGTCTCCATATGGATTATTGATAGAGTCACTATAATATATATAGTTTTCATTTGGCAAAATTTTTACTATTTCTTTTAAAACTGTTACTCCACCTATTCCTGAATCGAAAACTCCTATACTATTATTGTAATTCATAGTTTCCTCCAACTTTTATTTATTTTTTGTTTCTAATTTGTTCTTTATTTTTATTCTAATATCTTTTAAATTAGGATAAGCTTCAATTAATCTTCTATGTAGCCATGATTTTTCTCTTAATATTTGTTTTACTCTCTCTGTTATTTCTTCTGTATTATCTTTTACTAATTTATTTCCTTCAACATTTATTGTTGAAATTACATTTGATGAAATTATATTATCTATGATAAATATTATAAATAAAACAGCAAATAATATATGCATCACAATTGGTGGTACAGATTGATATATTTCTAGTAAAAATGGATTTGTTATATACATGATGACTAATCCTAATAGTCCAAACGGAATTAGAGTTTCTAAACAAATACGACCATTTATATTAAATTTTTTACTACTATAATCCCACCATCTAGCATGAAAGACTTTTTCCATAAAATAACTTGTAAAATATTCAAGTATTGAGCATATTACAACTGACATAATGAATAACACTAAAATATCATATGTATATTTTTTTAATAATATAGTAATTGCTAATGCTCCCCAGCCATATATTGGACAATATGGTCCTATTAAAAATCCTCTATTTATAAATTTTTTGAATTGTACTAATTTACAACCTACTTCTATACACCATCCTAAAAATGCGTATGATATGAATAATAAAAAATATATTTCTATGCTATGCAATTTTATTCCTCTCCTATTTTTTCTATATATTATATATGTCTTTTTATTTAATATCAATACCTTTCAAAATAATACTTTTGTTGATAGTTTATGTAAAGTGTGATATAATTTATATAGTTTTTCAACAAATATGCAGAATATGGAAGGAGGTCCTAATTATGACCATTTCAAAAATTGATACAATGAAGAAACATTTTGTACCTGAAAACCGGTTGTTTTGTGTGAAAGAAAAGAACACCATACCTTTGCCAGAAGATTTAATAAAGCATATAAATTGCTATGCTTTTTCAATTGGTTGTTTATATCCTGGCGAATGTGGAATGGATTATATTCCTGGATTTACAGCAGGTGAGATTTTCACTGGAAGTGAAGACTTAATAAAAAAGGTATGCCTTGATTTAAGTAACTTTGACAGGCGTTTTCGCAAATTAAGTTTTTTTGGTCCTAAAAATCTCGAGGATGATGAATATTTAATAAAAATATTTTATTCATCTCCTTCTGAAGTATGTCCACAGGGAGAATTTCACTTCATTCGGCAAAACCGCGAAACTGGAATTTGGTATCATATGCCAGGCCATTCCAAACAGCCCTGTGTAATTGAATTGCTTGGTTCTCAGGTTAATGCAGAACCAGATGATTTAATTGGCGAGGATAGGCGTACTTTTTATTACCCAGTAGGGTATATTGCAATCGGTGCTTAGGTAATTGTTTTCTAGCTTAGTTACAAATTTGCAAACAGCTTAACAGCTCAAGGTGCTATGCATCTTGGGCTGTTTCTATTTTAGTATTCATTATCTAATAAAATTCGTAGAAATAATATCTTCATTTTTAGGCAAATCAACACCATTATTCTTTCCTGCTTCAATGCACTTCAATAACCAAGCCATATTATTTCCCAGAGTTCTCATCGTCTGCATTCCCTCTTCATCTTTTACAACTTCTTCTGGTTTATTTCCATGTACCATATTCCAATATTGTGATGAAACAACAGGCATATTGCTAATTTGAAAATATTTATTTACTTCATCTAAAGTTGCAGTCGCTCCGCCTCTTCTACAGCTTGCAACTGCTGCTGCCACTTTATTAGAAAATAGTTTTTTCCTACCATAAAATGCTCTATCCATAAAAGATGAAAGCATTCCTGAACTTGCTGCAAAATGTACTGGTGTTCCAAATACAAAACCATCTGTGGTAGAAACTTTTGCTAAAAATTCATTTACTTTGTCGTCTACAAAACATTGACCATTTTTTAAGCAACTTCCACAACCAATACATCCAGCCATTGGCTTTGCTCCTAACCAAAATATTTCTGTTTCAATTCCATTTTTATTTAAGGATTCTTCTACCTCTTTTAATGCTGTATATGTACATCCATTTTGTTTTGGACTTCCATTTACTAATATAACTTTCATATTCTTCACTCCTATCATCATTTTCTTTATTATTATATTACTTTTTTTACTAATTGCCAATAATACTGTTCAATTATGATAAATTTTTGATTTTTTATGTAAATTATGCTATAATTAATATAACTGATGTGCAGCAAAAGAATGAAAGGATATCATAATTATGATTATTAGTAACATTACGGAAGTTAGAGACAGCAGAATCTCAGAGGAAAACTTATTTTCAGTAGCAAATCGGAATGTAATTTCATTACCAGATGATGTAGTTGAAACTCTTAACTGCTATGCGTGGGCCTTGGGTCTCACATATCCAACAGATGAAACAGTAACATATTCTCCAGGTTTTACCAGTGGATATATGTTTGATTCCTGGCAATCATTCGTCGAGAATATCGTTCTGGATTGTGTGAATTTAGATATCGATTTTCGTATATCATTTGAAAAACCCAAAGAACTTGCTGAAGGTGAATACTTAGTAAAAGTTCTTTACAGTGAGCCATCAGCAGATTTTCCAACAGGCGAGTTTCACTTGATTCGTCAAAATCCTGATACAGGTATTTGGTATGATAAACCTGGATTTCCAAATCAAGTTCGTGTAATATCAAACCTATCAGATGACGAATTATTTGCCATTAAGCTAAAGCCTGGCATCAATGTTAAATATATGCCAATTTGCTATTTTGTATTAAGATAAGTTATTCCTGAGAGACAAAAAAGCTATGGGTGCAGTTGAAGTGCACCCGGCTTTTTCTTTATATATTCTTAATATTCTTCTTATTAAACAGTACAAATGTAGGAATAATCATTACAATAAAATACAAAGCACACATTATAACTGAAAAGCCTAAAGTCATTCCCTCCATTGAAGGTAATCCACCAAATAAATACTCACTTAAATCCCAGTTCATTGTCACAAAGAACTTCATAAATGACACTCTATATTGTATTACTAACATATTAATCATATCTGCTGACATATATCCTAAAAGTGAAATTATAATTGCTAATGCACTATTTGTAAATATTGTGCTAAATGCAAATGCAAGTGTACCAAGTAAAATTAGCATTGGAAGTCGTGCTAAAACTTGTATTCCTAAGTATGCAAATATATTAATTTGTTCTAATGTTTGTGTGTTAAAATTATATTCTAATATTGGCACTGACAAGCTATCATATCCAAATATAATTCCACCTACAATTAATTCCATAGCAATTACCGATACAATAGAAAACACAATCATAATTAGCATTGTAATAAACTTTGAAAGTAATATTTTGTTTCTACTATATGGTTTTATTAATAATAATTTAATTGTTCCTTTGTTAAATTCTTCACTAACGATTGTTCCTGCAATCATTATAATCATAACAATTATAAATAATCCATATTCACTGAAGAAATCTTTTAAAATTCCTCTTACATCGTTCCCCTTTTCTATATCTTGGTTATTTTCTATTATATATTTGCTAATTTCTTTTTTTTCTACATCTTGATTATATTCAGTTTTTTCTGAATATTCCAACTGATCAACATTAGTAATTGAATTTACTGATTTTGAAGCACTTTGATATGTTTGTAATGCTCTATTTCTATAATCATTTCCATATTTTATATCTTTATCAATTCTGTATTTTGAAACTTCTTCATCAATTTTTGCACTTTCTATTGATGATTTTATTTGTTCTAATTCTTGTTTGTCTTCTGTTTCTTTTTTCTTATCTTCTAATCCTTTTAATGTTTTTTGTGTTTCTTCTAACTCTGTATTTGCAAAATACCTCCAATCATCTTTGTTTAGCCTTTCTAGCATTTCATTTATCTTATTTTCTGTTTCTTTTGCTTTATTTTCATCTTTGTTTTCTCCATATAAATATGTATTTTTCTCACTTAAATATGTAAATAGTGTAGTAGATACTATGTCTCTTTGCCATGCACCTTTTTCATATTTGCTCATTATGTCATAAGCATCTACTTCTGTTTTTAATTCAATATACATTTTTACATCACTTGTTTTATTTGGATCTAATTTTGCTAACTCTTCTTTTGTATACTTTATATAATTTTCACTATATGCATAGTTATTACTTGTAAAAAAGAATTTATAAATGCAATTTGTTAATGCAACAAATGCTAAAACTACTAGTAAAGTAATGTATATACTTTTTTTCTTAAATATTTTTGTTAATTCGTTTTTTATTAATTTATTCAATGATATTACCTCCTGTTCTTTCGAAAAATGCTTGTTCTAATGATTTTTCTTCTGGTTTTATACTATAAATTTTGATTTTATTTTCTACTAGTTTTTCAACTAATTCTGGTATTTCTTCTTTTTTAGTATCTATTTTAAATTGTTTTTCATCTATTATTGTTGATCTTTTAATTATAGTTTTTATTGATTTTGTGTCTTCTACTTCAAAAATGATAAAGTTTGCATTTGATTTCTTTTTTATTTTGGTAATATCACTTGTTTCAATAATTTCTCCATTTTTTATAATACATACTTTATTACATAGGTTATCTAATTCTGCAAGGTTATGACTTGATATTAATATTGCCATTTTTTCTTTATGTGCTAAATCAGTTAAAAGTTCTCTCATTTCTTTCATACCCTCTGGGTCTAATCCGTTTGTTGGCTCGTCTAATATTAGTAAATTAGGTTTGTGTAAAATTGCTTGGGCAATTCCTAGCCTTTGTCTCATTCCTAATGAATATTTTGATACTTTGTCTTTTATTCTGTTTTCTAGTTTTACTAATTTTACTACCTCTTGAATTCTATTTTCATCAATTCCTTTGTATAAGTTTGCAATTAGTTTTAAATTTTCATATCCTGACAAATACATATATAAGTCTGGATTTTCTACAATTGCTCCTACTTTCTCAATTGCTTTCGTAAAATTCTTTTGTATGTCAAATCCATTAATTGTAACCTTTCCACTTGTTATGCTTTGTAGTCCTAACATTAACTTTATTGTTGTTGTCTTTCCTGCTCCATTTGGTCCAATAAACCCTAATATGTCTCCTTCATTAATTTCAAATGAGACATTTTTTAGTATTTGTTTTTTGCTAAATCTTTTACATAGATTTTCGCATTTTAAAATTGTGTTTTCCATCCTCCTCTTCTTCCTTTCCTTGTATAAAAAATAAATTAGTATGAAAAATAATTTTTATTTTCCATACTTTTCTTTTTTGCTATTTTATCACATAGCATTATAAATGTATATTGATTTTTTCTTAATTTTAAGTAAATAATTTATTAATAATTAAATTTTGAATCTTATTGTCTATTTTATATTCATCTTTTCTTGTACCTTACTTGGCAATTCATTTTCTTGAACTTCCTTCCAAGAGTGAACTCCAAATGTTCTTACTTCTAGCATTACATACGCTGATTCTCTTAACTCTCTACTTGTCTTAAATTTTATCTCTTTTTTCTTTCCGTTTTCATCATAAGAATCTAATGTATATTCATATTTCATATCATCTGTGCTAGATATTGACTGTATTTTACTATTATCAATTTTTGTATAATATACAATCTCATAATTTTCTAAAAAGTAGAATGTAAACACACATATTGCTATTGCTATAATAGCAGTTATTATTATTGGCATTTTCTCTTTTATACTATCCATTATCATTTCTCCTATCTTATGATATTACAATTCATAGATTTTAATTTTATATATAAAATTTATTCTTCTTTAATAATATTTTTACTACCAAAATATGTAGCTAAGAAATATAATCCATATATAACTCCTATAATTACTACTGTTGCTATTGCTGATGGCACCAAATCCGCCTCACTTGCTAATCCTGACATCAATTTTATTGCAAACTGTATTCCAAATATAGAATGTATAATTGCTAATACAAGAGGCACACCAAAGAAAATTCCTATCTGTCTAAATAATGATCTATTTATCATTTTCTCGTCACAACCTATTTTTCTTAAAATAGTATATCTTTGTTTATTATCTGCACTATCCGTTAATTGTTTCAATGCTAAAATGGCTGAACTGGCAATTAAGAATATAATTCCTAAATATATTGCTATAAATGTTATTATTGTTGCCAACCCAATACTTGCTTCCATAATACTTATTTTAGTAAGTCCATCTATTTCTAATCCATTATCAGATAAATTTTGTATAAAGCCTGAATCTCCACTTGAAAATATTTCTTCTATTTTCTCTTTTTCTTCATCTGAATTTGTATTATAATTTGCAGCTAAAAAAGCCATTTCTTTCATATCATTTGTTAAAGGGCAATTATCTGGCACTAATATAATTCCTGTATTTGTATGACTTGTTGACATTAGTATAAATCCGCTTTTACATTCATTATATTTTGATTTATATTGTTTTCCTGCAATTGTTATAGGATTGTTTCCTTCTGATAATACTTCATTTCTTATTTCTTCCATACTTGTAAAATCACAAAGCATAATGTATTCATTATCATTTAATTTGTATTCATCTATTCCATATAATTTTGCTATTTTATTATAATCAGATATTTTTACAATTTGTTCTGCTGTATCATATGCAAGATTAGGAAATTTTGCTTTTAGCTGTTCTAGTTTAATTCCAAAAAAGTCACTCCAAGTTAATTCATTATTTGCATAGATTGGTATTTCTATAGTATCTTTTAATACATTCATATCAAGACCATTGTTTTTTAGTGTTTGTACCATTGGTATTTTTGAGTCTTCTCTTTGTTCTTTTGTAGTTTTAATTTCTTTTCCATATTTTTTATAACTTTCTGGTAAGTTTGCTGTTTTATATAAATTTAAGTCTACTGGTGTCATTTCGATTAATTCTCTTTGCATTGTATTTCGTAATGCTAAACTTGATGAAAGTATTGATATTGTCATAAATAACATTAAACAAATAACACTCATACTTGCTACCATTGTATTTATTTTATTATTAATTTGCCTTAATACGAACATATTTGTATCTTTTAAATATGTATTCTTCATTTTTTGAACTACTTGTAATATAAATCCAGAAAGTGACCAAAATACTAACACTGTTCCAACTATTCCCATTAAAATAGGTATCAAAATTTTATCTGCTGTATTTAAACTGCTTGCGTCTGCTGTTACTTTCCAATAAGCATATCCGAAGTAGTAGTGCTGCACATATAAAGACTAATATGCAAATAAATGGATTTTTTATTTTTACTTTTTCGTTTTTCTTGCTAGCATTTAATAAATTAATTAATTTGTATCTTGAAACTGTAAATGTATTAAAGAACATTACTAACACGTACATTACTGCAAAGTATATACATGTTTTGATGCATGCATCTTTTGAAAATACAAATTGAAATTCACTCATGTCTGCCTCAAACATTTTTGCAACTAATATTGACATAAATTGTGATGCAAATATACCAACTACTATGCCTATTACAAGTGAAATTATTCCAACAAATATTGTTTCTGCTAATATTATTTTTGATATTTGCCTTTTTCCCATTCCAAGTGTCATATATATTCCAAATTCTTTTTTTCTTCTGTTAATTAGGAAATTGTTAGCATATACAATAAGTAATCCCAGTACAACTGCTACAAATACTGATATATATCCAAGCATTACTATCATCAATTTTATGATTTCTCTTTGTGATTGTGATACTTGTATCATTGCTTGTTGACTGTCTATTGAGTTAAACATATAAAAAATTGCTACACCTAATACTAATGTTAGAAAATATATTGCATAGTCTTTTATGCTTTTCTTCATATTTTCAAATGATAATTTAAATAACATCGTTCAAATCACCTCCAAGAAGTGTTTGCACCTCTATTATCTTTTCAAAAAATTGTTTTCTTGTGTCATTTCCTTTTATAAGTTCATTAAATATTTTTCCATCTTTTATAAATAAAATTCTGCTTGCATATGATGCTGTGAATGCATCGTGTGTAACCATTAATATTGTTGCATTCATTTTTTGATTTAAAAGTTCAAAGTTTTCTAGTAATTGTCGTGCTGACTTTGAGTCTAGTGCTCCTGTTGGCTCATCTGCTAATACTAATTTTGGATTTGTTATTATTGCTCTTGCTGATGCAATTCTTTGTTTTTGACCTCCTGATACTTGATATGGATATTTTTTTAGGATTTCTTTTATTCCTAATTTTTCTGCTATTTCGTTTACTCTTTTGTCTATTTCTTTTGCGTTTACTTTTTGGATTGTTAGAGCAAGTGCAATGTTTTCATATGCTGTTAGTGTGTCTAATAAGTTGAAGTCTTGAAATATGAATCCTAGTTCTTCTCTTCTGAATTTGTTTAGTTTGTTTCCTCGTAGTCTTGTGATGTCTTCTCCGTTGATTATTATGTGCCCTGCTGTTACTCTGTCTATTGTTGATATGCAGTTTAATAGTGTTGTTTTTCCGCTTCCTGATGCTCCCATTATTCCTACAAATTCTCCTTTGTCTACTTCAAAGCTGATGTTGTCTATTGCTTTGCTTAGGTTTGTTTTTGTTCCATAGTATTTGTCTATGTTTTTTACTTTTAAGATTTCTTCCATAGTTTTACCTCTTTCTTTAATTTCGCTTCGTACAGCTAACTTAATATTAAAACATTTTTGAATCTGTTGCCATAGTTTTTCCTTACATTTTTCTTACATTTTTGTAAGTTTTCTTTTTTCTGTAATTTTAAAAGAACTAATTGTATACTATTTCTAGCATATAATTAGTTCTTTGATTTTTTTATTAACATTCTATGTCAAATACTAGTACATCTTCTTGGTATTCTTTCATTATTTCTTGTGCTTTTTTGTGTTCTTCTAATTCATTGTATTTTTTTATGACTTCGATATTTTCAAAAGTCATAAATAGTCCATAATTGAACCCGTGATCTAAATGTTTTTTTAAACTACAGTTGTCTCCAAATTGTATCTCTATTATTCCTTCTAATGTTTCTTTACAGTTATTAAATTTTTCTGTGATATTATTTATTGTGTCTTGAGATATTGTATCTTTAAATTTATATAATACTATATGTTTTATCAATTTTCGTTCCTCCCTGTTTTTTTTATTATTTTATCATATAAATTTTATATATGCTTCTGTATTATCCATATTAATTATTGGAATAACAGAAATTCCTCTTTGAAAATTTATATTTTTAAACTACCAACCTTTAAAATAATTCTTTTGTTTTTATTTTTAGTCTTCTACTGTTTTTGAATCTATAATCTTTTGTATATCTTGTTTTAATTGTATAATATCATGATTTAACACATACCATATACTTTTTAAACTAATCCCTTCATAATCATGCACAATTCTATTTCTCAATCCTTTTATCATATTCCATTCAATGAAAGAATATTTTTGCATTGTTTCTTTTTCAATATTTTTTACTAACTCTCCAATTTGACTGATAGAAAAAACAGTCGCATCTATTGTTTTTTCATCATTGCAAAATTCTTCAAATGTATATCCTTTTGTATATTTCATAGCTTTATCAATATATTCTATCATTTTCTTAAATGCCATATTTTCTTTACTTTTCATAGACTACCACTCCTGTTCTTTTTATTTCTTCGTCTATTTTAGAATTTTCTATAATTTCTGTTTTCTCAAAAGCATCTACTTGTTTATTAAAGGCTTCTTCTATTTTTGTAATCAAACTGAATAATTTAAATCCCATTAATGTTTCTTTGGTATCTATTACAAAGTCCAAATCACTATTTTTATTAGCTGCATTTTTTGCATAAGATCCAAATAAAGTTACTTTATATACAGGCATATTACTTAATATATTATTTAATATTGTTTTAATTTCTTCTATCGAATATATTTTTTCGCTCATATCTATGTAATCCTCCTTTTATCTTCGTTTTTAGTATAACATAAATCATAAAAAAATGCTACAATCATTTTATATTTTAATATACCAAGATTTTTTATATAATTTACTTTTTGTCTTTTGACTATATTTCAAATTCCTACTTTATAACTAATCTTGATTTTTAAATGGATGTTTTAATTTATTTTTTATTTCACTAGTAATTATTTTGATTGCTATATCATACACATTCTCTGCATTATCTTCACTTAAATTAGAATTAACTTGTAAATCTTGAATTATTTTATCTTTATTTCTTTTTCCAAATATAAAATGATTTTCTATAACATTATTTATTAAAGTACATTTTTCTTCATCATATCCTGTTTGTTTGGATAGTTCTTTTATAAATTCAGTTTTATTCATTGTCAGATACCTCCCCATACATTTTTGCTTTCGTATCTCGTTGTAGCTCATATCCATATTCAAATATATATGATATCCCAAATAAGAATAATATTTGTATTATATCAAATAATTCAAAACCAACATCTAAATCAGTTGCTAATATTTTTTCAAATATTATTCCACCAGCACTTGGTAAAGCAAGTGCTATAATCATAAATTTTGCCATCTGTTTAATGTATTTAACATTTTCTAATGTAAACGGTGTATCTCCTTGATTTATATTTATAAATAATTTTTCTAATCTATTTAATGACATTCTATATAACACTAAACAAATTATTAAACATACAAATCCCAGCTCTAAGAAAGCTATTATTTGTCCTTTAGAGTTATTTTCTAATATATTTTTCATTTGTAAAATTGTATCTTGATCTTTTGCATCTGCAATTAAAATATCATTTGCTTTTAGTTGTAAAGTTATACCATCATTTAATTTTTCTTCTGTTATAGTTATTTTGTCATCAATTCTTGCTCCTTTAAATACTATAGTGTTATCTTTTAATTCTATATTGCTTATAAATATAGGTGTAAGTATTAATAGTAAAATTACAATTGGAATTGCTATTGTTGTAACAATTTTTCCAATTCTTGCAATAATATAAATTGCTTTACTTATTCCTTTAATCTTCTTTTGTTTTTCTTCTTTAAATTTAACTACACTCATTTTTATATCTTCATCTAATGAATCTATATCTATCATATTTTCGTGTACCAAATCATTTATTTTGCAATGAAAAATAGTACATAATTTCATTATTTTTTCCATTTCTGGATAGCTTTCACCATTTTCCCATTTCGATACACTTTGTCTTGTTACATCCATTTTTTCAGCTAATTTTTCTTGACTCATTTTAGCTGTTTTTCTTAAATTATATAAATTTTCTCCAAATTTCATTAGACTACTCCTCCTTCGTTTTTTATTTTAGTGTAGTTTCATTTAAAAATCTATCAACTTTCAGTTGCTTTTTATGAAAAATACAAAATGCAACTGAAACTTTACATTTTGCATTTTATATTTTATCAAATGTGTCTTATATTAATTTCTCTTACTCATTATTCAAAAAATTCATTACTAAATCTATAATAATCTCTTTTTCTTTTGGATTAGATTCTGCTATTAACAATGTTAAAGCTGTTAAAGTATTATTATCAATTGTTTGTTTTCCGTTTTTATATAATATGTCATAGAAATTCAAAAAATATATAAATAATGTTGCTGCAATTCTTTTGTTTCCATCTGCAAATACATGATTTTTTACTACTAGATATAGGAAGTTTGCACCTTTTTCTTCTATGCTTTTGTATATATCTTGTCCACCAAAACTTTGATAAATGTTTCCTATAATTGATTCTAGCCCTTTATCTCTTTCTACTGCAAATAGTGAACTTTCTTCATTAAATCTTAACTTGTTTATAACTTCTATACATTGGTTATATTCAATTTTTCTTTCGTCTATATTTCCTTCTATTTTCTTTAATGTTCTATGGTCATAGTCATCTAATAAATCAAGTGCTTTTGAATAATCTCCAATTACTTTTAATATTTCTTTTGCGTCATTTCCTTCTAGTCTTTCATCTATTCTATTTGCTATGTCAATTAGTTTTATTGTTTTTTCTAAATATTCTAATCTTCTTTGATTTACTGCATATCCTTTTAACATATAATCTTTTAATACTGTAGTTGCCCATCTTCTAAATAAAATACCATTTTGTGATTTTACACGATATCCCACAGATATAATCATATCTAAATTATAATAATTAGTTGGTTTGTCAGCAAATTCGGAATTTCCGAATTTAGTCATTGTTTCTGTTTCTACTAGTTCTCCCTCTTTGTATATATTCTTTATATGTTCGTTAATAGTAGATTTAGCCTTTTCAAATAGATTTGACATTTGTTCTTGTGTAAGCCACACTGTTTCATCTTTTAAATTAACTTCTAATTTTACTCCTTGGTTTTCAAATAAAATAATTTCATTTTTCTTTTCATTCATAAGAACACATCCTTTTTATTAAATTTTAGTTCGGATACATCTATTATTATATATAAATTTCATTTATTCAATACAGAACTATTGTTTGTATTTTATAATAAAATAATCTTTCTGTCAACATTTTTTGTTAAATTTTGCTAAAATTTTTATAATTAGTCAATTCACTTAGAAACAGCAAATACTCTCCTTTTTTTGTGTGCCAATTTTACGTATGTAAAATTGTGTACATCTCTTTTATATTATAGGAAAGTTCGTCTATGATTTATAAGTTAATATAACTTCCATAGTAGAACTTTCATATAATATAAATAAGAAGCAAATGCTTCATCTACAGAATTCATTTGCTTCTATATTTCATACTATTATGATAGTTTAAATGTATGTAATTTAAATTTTACAAAACCAATGCTTTTTTAGGGCAGAAGTTTGAACATTTACCACATCTTATACACTTGTCATAATCTATTTTAGGTGCTTCAAAATCTTTTTGTGATAATGCTCCTACTGGACAAACATTTACAGCAGGACACTTATGATTTTGAGGGCAGTTCTCTATTTTTATTTTTAATTTTTTCTCCATAATTTTATCTCCTTCAAATTGCAATTTTTTATTCTAATTTATTATATTAGACATTTTAAAATAATATTCTAATTCTCTTATTGACTTAAATATAATAATATTCCTATTTTTTATACTTTTTACATATTTATATAACTACTTTGTGGAAAAACTAGCCTAATCTCTGTCCCTTCATTTTGAACAGAATTAAGTTCAATAGAAATACCTAATTTATCACATAACTTTTTACACAAATATAGACCAATTCCTGTTGACTTTTTGTTAGACTCCCTACCATTTGTACCAGTAAATCCTTTTTCAAAAACTCTTGTAATCTCCCCTTTAGGAATACCAATTCCATTATCTTTAATATGCAAAATCACATTTTCTTTTCCTAGTTTTGAATACATTTCTATTTCTAATTTTTTATTATTTTTTCTATATTTGATACTATTTTGTATTAGTTGATTTATAATAAAACAAATCCATTTACTGTCTGTGTTTACATCTTTTTCTAAATCATGTAAATTTACAAGTATTTTTTCTTGAATAAAAATGTTTTTATTTTTCTTAATACATTCATTTGCAATATCTTTTAATGATGTCTTTTTTATATAATAATCTTTTTCTACTGTATTACTCCTTGCATAAAATAAAGCTTGTTCAGTGTAATTTTCTACTTTATTTAATTCTTCGTCTATGCTTTTTGTTATTGAATTTTTATTGTTTTCTACAATCATTTTGCTTGCCGATATTGGCAATTTAATTTCGTGAATCCATAATTCAATATATTCTTTGTAATCTTCCATTAAATATTTATAGTTATTTACATTTTCTAACATAGACTTATTCGTTTGTTCTAATATTTGTTTTAGTATTTTTCCTTCTTCAAAGCTAGGTGTACTTATAATCTCTGCAATTAAATACTTATCATCTAATTCATCTAATGCATCAAGCAAATTTTTATAAAAATGCTTTTTTACAAAATATTCGATTATAATTCCTATAGTATACAAAATTATCAAAATAACTGGAATATATATTTTTATAAAATTTCCAACTGGATAAATTGCTAAAAATATTTCTATTGTAATAATTCCAAATATTAATAAATTTATTGTAATTAATTTATCTTTTAAGAATTCTCTAAAGTTCATTTTTAATTCCCTTCTTTTATTTTAGAATATATCCTAAACCTCTTTTTGTTTCTATTAGTTCTTTTAAATTTATTTCATCTAATTTATTTCTTAATCTAGTTACATTAACAGTTAAGGTATTATCATCAATAAAACTTTCGTCTTCCCATAGGCATTCCATAATTTCTTCTCTTGATACAATTTTTCCCCTATTTTGAATTAGAAATTTTAGAATTCTAAATTCATTTTTTGTTAATTCAATTTCTTTTTCATCTTTCTCTATTGTAGTTTTTGACATATTTAAAATAAATTCTTTGCAATCTATTTTATCTTGGTTACTTTCATTCTGAGTTGTCCTTCTAAGTAATGATGCTATTTTAGCAAGCAAAATTTGACTGTTAAATGGTTTTGTAATGTAATGGTCTGCTCCATAATTTATACTTATTAATTCATCAATCTCGCTATCTCTACTTGTTACAATAATTATGGCCATTTCAGACTGTTTTCTAATTTCTTTACAAATATATTCTCCATCTGCATTTGGCAAATTAATATCTAATAATATTAAATCTGGATTTATTTCTAAAATATCTTGTATTGTATTATTAAATTCTTTTAATACCTCTGCTTCATATCCATTATTTTTAAAAAAAATTTGCAACTCATTTCTTAATTTCTCGTCATCTTCTACTATTAATATTTTTTGCACTTTTTATCACTTTCCTTTTTTCAATCCTTCAGATTATGTTTCATTATAACACAAAAAAAACATTAAAATACAGGCAATCAACTAAACTTCAATTATATATTAGTTTAAATGTTATTAATTTTATTAGCGCGAGAAGGGTTATAATTATATACTTTTTGAACGACTCCAGGGTAACCGTCCAAAAATTCTTAGAAAAGTTTAAAAAACTTTTCTATAGAATTTTTAGGATGGGGCAGTGAAAAAATATATAATTATCACCCTTCGGGAGCGAGTAAATAACTTAAAACAAAACTAATATATAATTGAAGTTTAGTCGATTGCTATGCATTAAATATTTAAAAAAATAAACTTATCTTAATTCAATTTCTTTTAACTTTTCTAAAGTATTCAAATCATATAAAATAATTTGTTTACTTGACAATGTAAATAATCTATCACCAATATATATTGCTCTTTCTCTATCTGTACTATAATCACCTTGTTGTTCTATATTTCCATACTCTTCAAAACCTTCTTGTAAATTTATTTTATATATTACAAAAGTATTTTTAGAATTTCTTGCATAATTTTCCCTACTAGTTACTGGAAAACCAATCAAATTTTTATCTTTATTATAAAATAATGCTTTATGATTATTTATTATTTGTGAATATACATTTTCTTGTCCAATATTTACATTAAACATTTCTTTTGGATTTTCTAAATCTGATACATCAAATATGGACATTTTCATATTGTCATTTGTTACTCCTCCATGTCCATTAGATTTTGTATTATATCCTATTCCTATAATATGAGTTTCATCATATGGGTGTAAGTAACTACTATACCCTGGTATTTTCAGTTCTCCTTTTACGACTGGATTTGTTGGGTCTGATAAGTCTATTACAAATAATGGATCAATTTGTTCAAAAGTCACTATATAACCTATTTTTCCTATAAATCTAACTGAATAAATCTTTTCTCCTTTTGCTAAGTTTTCAATTTTTCCTATTTCTTTTAAGTTTTCATCTAAAATATATAATTGATTAGTTGATTCTTCATTGTAATCACAAGTAGTTGCAATTCTTAAATTTCCATCATATTCATCAATTGAAAATTGATTGTTTAAATTGCCTTCTACTTTTCCTTTACATTGTAATTTTATTTGTGAGTTATTTAAATTAAATTTGTAAATAATATTTTCCATTTTTTCATAAAAATATCCATCTTTATATATTGATTGTGTTATATATAAATTTTTTTCACTTGCATATATTGTGTCACTTGCTCCAAAAAATGTTTCTGTATTTATTTCATCTTTATTATTAATATTAAATCCAGCTACTATCATATAACTATAATCTTGGGTATCTTTGAAATATATAATATCATTACAGTTAATTTTCTTTGTTTCTGTTATTGCTGCTGTATCTTTTACAACTGGCAATAATTCATCATCAGTAATTCCTTTATAATAGTAAACTGATTTATTACTTATAAAATATATATTTTCTCCTATCATTCTTGATTGAATATAGTTTCCGTCTAAAGATATTTTTCTTATTTGTTTTGGTTCTTTTCTATTTGAAATATCATATACTATCGCCTTTGCCATATAATTTGTATCTATTCTATATATGTCGTCCGCTATTTCCTCTTCAACTGTATCTCTTTTTTTTGTTTTTTCTTCATCATACTCCCTACTATTTCCTAATATTATTAGCTTATCTTCATTAATATATAGTTCCCTTGGATAAAAGTTTTCGTTTTTTTCTTTTATTTCTATTGATGTTTCAATTTCTAAATTGTCTGCATTTACAATATATATTTTTTCATTTGATATATAATAAATGTATTTTCCATCTGTTTTTACAATATCTGCTTCATCAACATTTTCTACTTGTGTATTTGTTTTTGAATAATCTTCACTTTCTTTTTTTGAACTTGCAGAGTTAGCTGATGAAATACTTTCAGTTGGTTCCATTGCCATTACATCATCTATCATAAAACTTTTTGCATTTGTTTCATAATTTTTCTTTAATACTCTTTTTAATTGATTGATATTTTCAAATCTTGGTAATTCATCTTCTTTAGATGCGATTTTTGTATTTGGTAATTCATCTTCTTTAGATGCGATTTTTGTATTTGGTATTTGGTTTTCAATATCTGATTGCTTGTTTTTATTAAAATAAATTAGTCCTCCTGAAAATACTAAAATTAATGTAGCACATGCTGCTAAATATTTTATATAAGTAACTTTATTTTTTTCCTTTTTATTTTGTTTTATTTTTTCTAATGTTTTTTCTTTTAATTGTTTACTAGCTTGAATTTGCTCTACTGCATTTTTATAATAATCTTTATTCATCTTCAAAACCTCCTTCCAATTTTTCTTTAAGCATTTGTCTTGCTCTAAATAGCCAAGTTTTTATTGTTCCTTCTTTTGTTTTCATTAATTTTGCTATTTCTTTTACTTTGTATCCTTCATAATATGATAAGTAAATTACTGTTTTGTAATTTTGCGGTAATTGATATACAACAGAAAATACTTCATTTTCTTCTGGATTTTCAAAAATAAGATTTTCGTCTAAATTAGTTACTTTCCTATTCCACGCAGATTGCTTTATGTTTTTGCTTAAGTTGATTGTAACTCTTATAAACCATGCTTTTTCGTGTTCTTCATTTTCAAAGTTTGGTAGTTTTTCACTAAATTTTATAAATACATCTTGAAATACATCTTCTGCATTTTCTATTGTTCCGCATCTTGTTAGTGCAATTCTGTATACGGTGTTTGAATGTTTTTCTATCATTTTTTCTATATATTGTTCGTTTTGCATAGTTCCCTCCTATCTATTATTAATACAAAGTAAATTGGCTTTTGGTTTCAATTTTTTTCATTTTTATTATACATTATTTCTCTAAAAAAATGTTGATATATCTAAAAATAAATATATTAATATTTTACATAATAGACAATTTCTATTCTCTCTTAGAAATAACATTAGTAACAATAATAAAACCTAATGCAAATAATAAAATAATTCCTATGTTTTACATACTATATACTTATCCAATAATAATATAAAATATTTTTATCATAATCATAAACAGCTACTTCGTAACCTGTTGCATTTTCTTTAGTAACATTCTTTTTTTTATTTTCATCACTTGTTCTACATACTAATTCATAATGATAATAACCATTTTCTATTGAAAGCACTTCTTTATTGTATTTAAAAGCATCTAATTTATCATCATCTAATCTATTTTTATTCCATTTTGAACTTTGTTCTAGTGTTTCTATTATTTCCTTTCCTTTCTCTTCTGTATATTTATATACATAATAGTCTGTTCCATCTCCTTGTGGTCCACCTCTTACATCATATATTTCTCTACTAATATAATTTCTAGTATCTATATTCAAATCCTTATGATAATCTGTATGATTATTAAATACTCTATTTATATAATAATATAATTTTGCATTTTTTAAATCAAATATTGCATGAGCATTATTTCCATTATAATAATATAAATCTTCTCTGTCTATAGGAATTCTCTCATCATCTTTTATTTCTGAGAATTCTTGCATTATGTATTCATAATACTTATTCCTATCCCATAAGTCACTTTCTTCTAATTGACTTTTGAATTTATCCATAATATATGTATTATAATTCTTTATTTTGTATACCTTATATTTTCCATCTAAAAAATCTTCTGTATATATTGTACAATACTCTATATCATACTCATCTATTTCTAACCCTAATTTTTTGTAATCTTTATCCCTATTTATTGAAAAATATAGTTTAGTAATTTCTATTGATAAAAAACTAACAACTATACACATTGCTATAACTAACAAAATATATAAAATTATTTTTTTATTTTTCATATCATCATTCCTTTGATTTTTATTTAATTTTATAATTTGAAAAATTGAATTTTATTTTTATATCATATTTTTTTATAACTCCATATTCATAAGAAACAACTCCAAAATTATTAAGTAATGTTGAAAAAATATCTGTAAATATTTCTTCTTTATTATCAACATATTCTTTCAAGTCTTTAAATTCTGTAAAATCATATGTATCATTTATCTCTCCTTCTAAATTCCAAGTATTATCTTCATTTTTTATTGCCTTGATAAACATTGTAGCTTTATGTAATGAATAGAGCAAATCTCCTCCTTCAAATTTAAGTACAATTCCATCTTTTTCATAGTCTCCTAAATCAAACATACCAGTCTCTTTTCCATACTTTTCTGTTAATTCTTTTATTTTATTATTAAATACACTACTTTCGATTAACAATTCATCTGTTACACTGTCTTGTATTGTCAAATCTTTTGGCTCTTTTCCAAATAGAGATAATGAATTACTTAATAGTCTTGCCGATAACTTTTTATCTTTAATTATTCCACCAATAACTACAACTTGCCAAAATGTATATTGCATTGAATAAAATACTGCATATGATATAGGATTTGATTTTTTTGTTACATCAAATATAAAACTCATGCTTTTTATAAAATTTTCTGCGACTTTTTCATCTACTTCTTCCCAATTTATATTTTGAAATTCTTTTATAAGTTTGTCAAATTTTTGTGAATAATTAAATAATTTATATATATCATTTAATGTAAAAGAAATTGATTGTGCTATATTTTTTGAAAATACTGATATACTATTTATATCTTTTAAAATTTTTTCTTTTATATCATCTAAAAATTCATAATTCATTCTATTTAAATAATTTAAAGCTATATATTTTTGTGCTAAATTATACTTTTTCTTTTTACTAAGAAAAAATTTATGATTTTCCTAAGCAATTTTGGTACATAAATATAATTCCTTATTCCACACAAATCTAGATGGTTTTGGAAATTCTAGTAATCCATATAAGTTATCTAAACACCCCCTTCCAAACATCGTATAATTATAGTCATATGGCTTATTGCATAATATACATCTTTTTTCTTCCATAGCTATATCCTCTTTTCTTTTATTATTTTTCTATTTAACTGCTATTTTCTCCAATCTTACTATTATTTTACCATATTTTTCCTATTACAACAATATTTTTATACCTTATTTGTTCAACTGTCTTATTTCTTTTGCATTTTTGTCAGAGATTACTTTTTTTCCTGTCTCTTTTTCTAACTGTTCTCTAGCAAATTTAGCAATATTACCACCTTTTATAACTGATTGTTCTGCACCTTTAATCCCTTTTTCATTTGTACTTTTTGATATTTCTGTTGAAGAAGTTTCTGCTAACATATTTAAAACTAATTCCATATTTGTCATATTATCACGCAAATTTTCTTTTTTCAGACCTTTTAAATTTTTATATTCTTTTAAAGAATATCCACTCCAAACTTGAGTTAGCATATTTGTTAATATTGCAAAGTCTTTATTTTTACTAACACCTACTCTTTTTAGTTCATCTGTAAATTCTTTTCTTACATCTATTGTTTTTAATCTTTGGTTTATCCATTCTTCTGAATATCCCTTTTTTCTATAAGTGTCTAATGCTCTATTTATTGTTATCTCTGGATCATAAGCTTCATCAATTCTTTCTTTTCCAACTTGTGCAAGCCATAATTTAAATGGCTCCGCTTTTTTTGATGGAATTGATTGTACTAATCTCAAAATCTGTTCTGTATTCATTACATCTGTATCTCTTAATTTTCCATCATATGCTTTCATTTTCAACTGGTAACAATTTGTTACCAGTTCACTTCCTTCTTGATTTAATCTCATTTTTAATGTTTTCCAATATTTCCTTCCAGCTTGATAATCATTATCTGTCAATACTGCTACAATGTCTACTACTGAAAAGTACCAATTTTCCTCATCTTCGTTCCAAGCAACTCTAATATTCTTATCTTCGAATAACTTTATACTATTATTTTGTTCCATTTGTACCTCTTTTCTAATTCTAATAGTTGCAAAATTACAATCTGTTAGAATTCAATTTTATTTCTTTATTTATATCATATCGCGAACATATTTTCAATACTTTTTACAAACTTTCGTTCTTTTTATGATTTTATTGTTACTGGTGAGATATGAAAAAATCATATAGTAAGCTTTTACACAAAATAAATAAATAATAATATATTATAAATCTTTATTGAATATAAATAATCTGTGAAAAATGCAAAAAATGTTGATATATCTAAAAATAAACATATCAACATTTTTAATAATACAATTATCTATTTTCTCTTAGAAATAACATTAGTAATAATAACAAAACCTAATGCAAATAACAAAATAATTCCCATATTCAACAAAATAGGTTGAATAGTGTCATAATTAATTACTTCTAAATCTGCAACCATTTCATTATTACTAATATAATAGTAAGATGGCAATATATGGGCTATACTAATTACAGAATCTGGTAGCCAATCCATAGGAACAAATGACCCACATAAAAAACTAGATCCAAGAGCAACTACATTTACAATACCATTAATCGCATTTTTATTAAATACTAAATTTCCTATTAAAAACGCAATCGAAACAGCACAAATAGTAAATATAAAAGAATTTATAATGTATATTAGTCCATGTGTTGTAAACATTATATTTCCTACTAAAATAAAACTTAATACTACATATGCTATCCACATTACAATAGCAAATAAGCTATTAGATAAAAGTAATTTTCTGTTATATTCTTTATAATTCATACTACTTACAATTGTTCTTTTTCTAATTTTTTCTTCTTTAAAACTAGATAATATTAAACATATTACATATACGCAACCTGCTAAAATACTATAGTTTGCAAAGTTATAATAAAATGTTGCTTTTGATAAATTATTAGTATCTAATTTTGAAGTAATTTCAATTTCTGTTTGTTTAGAAATTGTTTCATTTATTTTATTAATTAATTCTTCTTCTGATTCAATATTTTTTTGATATATATTTGCTACATTAATATATCTCTCTAGTAGCATTTCAGAAAATGCTGCCTGATAATCTCCTGTGCTTTTTATTTCTATTTTAGGATTTTCTCCATTTAAAAAATCTTCTCTATAATTTTCTGGTATGTAGATAATATAATTAACATCTCTATAAAATAAAGCATCATTAACCGCTTCTTCTGTATCTTTTATATCAATTATATTGCTATTATTTTTTATATAATCTATTAAATTTTTTGTTATACCTTTTTCTTCATCTTTATTTATAATTAAAATATCTGGTTTACTTGCAACAAAATTTGTAGAATTGTCACTTGTTTGCATATTAAATCCACCAAATCCAATTAAAAATACAGTATATAGTATAATTGGTACTTTACATTTATTTAGTACTTTTAAAAATGTTTTAAATATTGTCATATTGGTTTCCTTTCTACTTAAATTGTGAAGTTATAGTTATATAATTTAATCTATTAAATCATATAATGCTATATATTTTATTTATTAATATAACTATAATTCTTCATATGTTTGTTTTCTTAAACTAAAATATGAAATTGCAATCATAATAACAGCAAAGATTAATAAACTTGCTATATTGAAAAAGTATCTATCTAATGTATCATAATAGTATAGAGAATAAAATCCATCTGTTATCATACTTGCAGGATTTATTTTATTAACAATTGGAACATTTTTGTCTACAATATATTTCATTGTAATTCCCATCATTCCTGACAAAAAGCAACCTAACATTGTAACTGATATAACAATTCCTGTTTTTACATTATCATTTGTTTTTAATAAAGTTCCTATTGCTATTCCTATTGTTAATCCTGCTAAACTGCCTGCCAAGCCTAGTCCAATAATTAAAGGCAAATTGTTTCCATAGTCTACTTTTAATACAAATACAGTATATATAAATAGTAATGCTAAGCCAATCAATTGTGTTATATAACTTGCAAGAACACTACTTAGTATAACTGTTCCTTTACTTGTTGGACTTACTGATACTCTTTTTCCATTGCTACTCATATTAGGTAAATTCTGGTTAATTGTTGCAATTCCAAGTATTCCACCATAAAGGCATGCCATTGCAATTAATGTATAGAATTCTATCATTGTATAACTTAAATTGTTGCTTGATATATTTTCTATTTTTGCTTCTTGATTTTCAGTCATTTCTACTATGTCTTTATATATTTTTTCATAGTCTATGTTATAATTTCCTGCACTTATTTCTTTTTTTATTTCAGTTTCTGATATGTCTTTTACAATTTCACTTGTTTGTGTTATTTCTTCTGTTACATATTTTAAAATTGTTTCATTAATTCCATTTGTTGCTATTACTACTTTTGGCTTTTGTTCTTTTAATTTCACATAGCCTATTATTTCCTTATTATCTAGTAATTCTTTAGCTTGTTCTTCTGAAGTATATTTCGTATCAAATAATCTATCTTCATTTTTCTCATCACTTAAAGTTTTAAATGCTTCTTTGAACATCTCATTATTTTGAAAATCTGTATCATCAATTATTGCTATATTTATAATGTCTAATTTTTCACTATTTTCAATATTTGAAAAAGCCATATTGAAAAATGTTCCTAATATAATTGGAAAAGCAAATGTCCAAAATATTAGCATTTTATTTCTAAACAGAGTTTTAAAAGCATATTTAAAATTATGTATAAACATTAGTCACGAAGCTCCTTTCCTGTTAGTTCTAAAAATACATCATTTAAAGTTGGTCTTTCTGAATATATTTTGTTATATTTGATATTCTCTTTTTTTAGATAATCGATTAATTCACTTAAGTTGTTTTTGCCTTTTTTGTAAGTTATAAGTAAAATTCCTGTGTTAAATGATACTTCATCTACATTTTTTAGTTGCTTAATTTGTTCTATGTATTTTTGATCTAAATCATTTATTTCTACTGTTACTTTTTCTTCTATTTTTGCTAATTCCTTTAATTCATCACAAGTTCCACTTGCTATAATTTTTCCTTTATCAAGTATAATTACTCTGTCACAAATTATTTCAACTTCTTCCATATAATGAGTAGTATATAATATTGTGGCTCCATCATCTCTTAATTTTTTTATTCCGTCTAAGATGTTGTTTCTACTTTGAGGATCAACTGCAACTGTTGGCTCATCTAAAAATATTAGTTTTGGTTTATGTGCAATTCCACAAGCAATATTTAATCTTCTAAGTAAACCACCAGATAATTGTTTAGGATAAAACTTTTTAAATTCTTCTAATCCTACTAAGTTTATTGCGTCTTCTATGTATTGCTTTCTTGTGTTTTTATCTTTAATATAAAGACCACAAAAATAGTCTATATTTTCATATACTGTTAGTTCTTCAAAAACTGCTACATCTTGAAATATAACTCCTAATTTCTTTTTTATATCATAGGCATCTGGTTTCATTTCTTTACCAAATATTTTTATTTCTCCTTTATTAAAATTTAATAAAGATAAAATACAATTGATTGTAGTTGATTTTCCACTTCCATTTGGTCCGAAGTAGTCCTAGTATTTCTCCTTCGTGTACCTCAAATGATAAGTCATCTATTGCTTTGAATTTTTTGTATTGCTTTTCTAAATTTTTAACTTCAATAATATTATTCATTATTTTTTCTTCCTTTCTCATTCATTTTTTCTAAAAGCATAAGGGCTTTGAATTCATCTATAAGCATTTCATTTATTTGCTTGTCTGAAATTTCACAAGTTTTTGTTGCTATCATTGTTGCTATCCCATGTGTAAATGTCCACATTTTTAAATGGAATTCACTTATTCTTTTTTCTGAAGATATTCCT
Organism: uncultured Clostridium sp.; assembly: GCA_947572725.1. GTDB lineage: Bacteria > Bacillota > Clostridia > TANB77 > CAG-508 > CAG-269. The sequence goes on from CANPDB010000006.1 coordinate 53,877, forward strand.
GTTACATTTTTAACATATTTTACTATGCTTTTATATACTTCTTTATCGTGAGTTATAAATTTTTTTGTAGTTAAGTTGTTTTCACTCATAAATATTGTTTGGAATAGTTTTGGCTCTTCTTTTGCAAATCTAATGTATCCTTTTCCCATTTCTTTGTATTGATGGTCTTTTTTATCATCTGCTATCATATATCTTCTGTATGTTTCTGCTATTTTTTCAATTACTGCCTTTTTTAGTTCTTCCATATTTTCAAATTGATAAAATATTGGTTGTGTTGAACAGTTTAGCTTTTTTGCAATTGCTCTTGCTTGAATATTTTCAATTCCATCTTCTCTAACTAGGTCTAAAGCTGCGTCTATTATGTTTTCTTTATTAACCCTTTTTATGCCTGACATAAGTTTCCTCCCTTTTTTTATAACGCTTGTTATATTATAACAGTTGTTATTTTATCTGTCAATAAAAATATGCTAGTTGCTGAAAGTTAATTATAGTAGGTTAACATTTTAGAATTATTTATCATAAATAGCGCGAAGAGGATATTATTTATATATTTTGCAGTGAGCTTGTGGGGACCGTTCAAAAATTCTCAAAAGTTCAAAGAACTTTTGTTAGAATTTTTAGAATGGGGATAACGAAAAAATATATAAATAATATCCTCTGGGAGCGAGTAACTATAAAATTTAAATCTACTATAATTTGATTTCAAGCAACTAGCATATAATACAATATTATAATTCACTAACCAATTCTTGCATTAAATTATGAACTGGTACAATCTCTTTTATTTTTGTAACATTACTTCCACAAAATATCAAACCACTATCAACTTTACCCTTTACAGAATTTATCAAAGCTTTAGTAATACAATATGGACTATTAAGCACATTACATGTTCTTATACAATTATAACATTTATCTATTTTATCTTTCTTATTTTCCATCTTTTTTATAAAACTATTATTTAATGCTCTTCCTTGCATTCCAACAGGACTTTCTATTATCTTTATATCTTCATTTTTAGCATTTACATAGGCATTTTTAAATTCTATTGAAGCATCACATTCATTCGTAGCCACAAACCTTGTTGCCATTTGTACTCCACTTGCTCCTAAATCTAAAAATTTTTTTATATCTTTTGAATCCCATATTCCACCTGCTGAAATAATAGGAATTTCTTTTCCTGTTTCTTCTTCTATATCTTTTATATAATTTACAACTTCTTTTGTTATATTTTCTAGTTTAGGTTTTGTATTTTCTTCTAACTCTTCTTTTTTAAAACCTAGATGTCCTCCTGCTTCTGGTCCTTCTATTACTATCATATCTGGAACATAATTATATTTTTTAATCCAGTGACTAACTATTAGTTTACAACATCTAAGTGATGAGACTATCGGAGCAATTTTTGTATTACTTTCTTTTACATATTCAGGTAATTCCTTTGGAATACCTGCACCTGATATAATTAAATCTATTTTTTGTTTTACACATTCTTTTACAATGTCAGAATAATTTTTTAAAGCTACCATTATATTAACACCTAATATTTTATCTTCACCTGCTATTTCTCTTGCTTTTTTTATTTCTTTTCCAATTGCCCTCAAATTTGCTGTATTAGGGTCTTTTGCAAAATCTTCTTCTAAATAACCAATATCTGCTGTTGAGATAATTCCAATGCCTCCTTCTTTACTAACATTTCCAGCTAAATTGTGCATAGAAACTCCTACACCCATTCCTCCCTGTATAATTGGGTATTTTGATCTTTTGTTTCCAACTTTAATACCTTCCATATTTTTCCTCCTAATCTAGTTTTCTATACTAGATTAGCACTTGGCATTTACTTTGTCAACTAGTTGTACTAATCGTTCAAAAATATGTTAATAATTTAAAATAGCACGAAGGAGTTTATATATTCCATTTTTTAGGAGGATACGAGTAGGAATTACTTGGGGAAGCCTAAAAAATTGATATATAAATTCCTGAGAGCGAGTAATTAATCTTTGTAACAGTGGCTTTATAATTGTTTTATATCCAAATAATTAGTATAAGAAAAATAATTCCAATACCAATAAAAGAATATCCAAGTGCTCTAGTCATTTTTCTAAATGACTTTTCACTTTTTGGTGCTGGATGAAATGTTACTTTTCCCACTTCATAACTCATTTTTGGAAAATAATTTCCTATAATTATTAATAATATACCTAAAATTAAACATATACTTTTCCCAACATAAACTGTACTTCCTAGTGGAATTTCTATCATAATAATATATACTAATACAGTAATAATAGGAATAAACCATTCAAATATTTTTAAAATTTTAGGTTTTTCGCTATCTTTTAATTTACTTACTTTATTTGTGAATATTAAACATATCACTTGTACAATTGCCATAATTGCTGGTATTCCAAATAATGCAAAATTCTTTGGTGCGTAGTTATCTGGTACATCATTTATTGTAAAATGAATTGGCATTTGTTCTGGTAATTTATTATATAATACCATTCCTAATATAATTGGTAAAAGGCATATGCCTACGGTTAATATTAAAGTTCTTTTATTTTTCTTTTCCATTTTTATTTCCTCCTAACTTATAGATCCAAACTAAAACTTCTTCAAATACAGAATTGTTTAGCTCGTAAAATATAAAATTTTTTTGTTTTGTTTCGGTTACTAGATTTGCTTTTTTTAGATATGATAAATGATATGATACTGTTGCTCCTGTTAGATTGAAACAATTCGATATCTCTCCTGCTGTTTTTCTCCCGTCTTTTAATAGTTCTAGAATCTCTCTCCTAGCTGGATCACTTATTGCTTTTAGGGTTTCTGACATTCCCATTTTCATCACCTCATATAAGTATTTCGATATATATCTAAATAGATTATACTATTTTTATTATATGCTGTCAATAACTATTTAGATATTTTTCTAAATATTGTCCTCATCGCGCTATTAAAATTACATATATATAAATTGTCATAATTAAATTTTAAAAGATTACCATAAATAATTTGCATTATTTATATAAAAATACTATAATAAATAAAATTAATATAATGGAGGTTAACAATAAATGATTAGATTTGAATGTGATTATGCTGAAGGAGCTTGTCCAGAGATAATAAAAAAATTACAAGAAACAAATATGGAACAAACCCCTGGTTATGGAGAAGATATTTATTGTAATTCTGCAAGAGAAAAAATCAAAAAAATATGTAACTGCCCTAATGCAGAAATTCAATTTTTAGTTGGTGGAACTCAAACAAATATGATAGTAATAAATTCAATTTTAAAATCATACCAAGGTGTAATATCTTCTGATGCAGGTCATATAAATGTTCACGAAACAGGTGCTATTGAAGCTACAGGGCATAAAGTTTTAGCTATTAATACTGAAGATGGAAAATTGACCGCTAATCAAATAAAAGAAGTATATAAAGCTCATTATAATGATGAAAATCATGAACATATGGTACAACCAGGAATGGTGTATATTTCATATCCAACAGAAAATGGATTAATTTATACTAAAAAAGAATTAGAAAGTTTATATGAAACTTGTAAAGAATGTAATCTACCACTTTATATTGATGGTGCTAGATTGGGATATGGATTAATGTCAGATGAAAGTGATATGACTATTTCTGATATTGCTAAAAATTGCGATGTTTTTTATATTGGTGGTACTAAAGTTGGTGCACTATTTGGAGAAGCAGTTGTAATAACTAATAATGATTTTCAAAAGAATTTTAGATATCATATTAAGCAACGAGGTGGTTTGCTAGCAAAAGGACGATTACTGGGGATTCAATTTGATACTTTATTTGAAAATAACTTATATTTTAATATATCTAATCACGCTATAGATATGGCTATGAAAATTAAGAAAGCTTTTAGTGACAAAGGTTATAATTTTTTGTATAATTCAAATACAAATCAACAATTTCCAATATTACCAAATGAGGTTTTATCTAAATTGTCAGAAAAATATTCTTTTTCTTTTTGGGAAAAGGTTGATGAAAATAATAGTGCAGTTAGATTTTGTACAAGTTGGGCTACTAAATCTGAAGATGTTGATGAGTTAATAACAGATATTTTAAATTAGTTTTGTTGAATTTTATTTTGCTATAAATATAATTGTACTTATTATAAGATTAAAATTTTATAATATAGAAAAAGGCACATACATATAAAAATGTATGTGCCTCCCAGCGATATTTATCGCTTCATCGGTTGAAGGAGCACTTCAGCTTACAGCCTTTACACCTTCTAATGGTCGGTGTTTCCCAGCTAAGAAGTGGGCAATACACAGAGATTCCCTGTGACTCTCTCCTGTTTAATTGAGACTGTTCCTTGCGTGCTTGCTTGTCATCCCATTTCTGTGCCGCCTCATAAAAGTTTTCTTGCATATTTTCTGTTATATATTCTCCACTGTGTGGTATGCTTATAACAACTGGTAGTTCGTGTCTTGTTAAGTTTAATGTCTCAATTCTTTTAATTTCTTCATCTAATATTTTTCTCACTTATTGTTATCTCCATATTGATTTTATTAAGTCAATTTTATAATCTTTTAATTCAATACTTTATATTTTAATTGTATATATGAATTTTGCAATACATTTGTTTCTAGCAATTCTAATGCCTTTAATTTATTTAGTTCTTCTACTTTTGATATAGCTTTACCATGTCAACATCTAATTCATCACTGTCTCCACTATTGATTTTTCCATCTAGTGACATTATCATAAACAAGGTATTTATTGGTCTGTTTAATTTTTCCATCTAATTTCTCCTTTTTATCTAATATTTCATATTATATCATTATTATTTAAATATACTTCTGATGCCAAAGGATTTAAGAAATATATTAATGTATTTTCAGTTTTGAATTCTACTGCATCCCATTCTGGTCTGGTAGTATAAGTAAATCTATTGTCTTTACCTACTCTTTCCATTAAAATGTTTCTATCTTTAACAACAAAGTCTGCTGCCGCTTCCCAATTTAATCTACTTTCATCATAATATCTAACTTTAAATAAACTTAATTTACCATATTGAGTTTCTATTGGTGTATTTAATAAATAAATGTTACCTCTCTCTGTTTCTTTTATCAATTTGCTTAACTTTCCTGCCTCTCCGTCTAATTGTTTTCTATGTTCTTCACTCTTAGGAAATATATCTATAAAGTCTATTGCTCCTATTCCTTCGATTTCATATAAATCATTTTTTATTCTATCTAAGTTATATTTTACAATTTCTTCAATCATAGATTCCTCCAATTAATAATCAATTCTTTATTCCTATATTAAAAATATCAAATTTATAATGTTTTAAAACTTCTTGTGTATTAGTATTTTTTATAAATTCTACTATTAAATTATTATATTCCCTTAAACACTCTATTTTTTTATCTACATCAAATTCTAAAACCTCTTTGCCATACTTATCATCTAAAGTTGTGATATAAGCATTGTCCGAGTTTACTCTTGTATTATAATGCTTGATTTTTAAACCTTTTTCTATATACAATCCTCTATGTTTATATTCATTAACAATATTTGATATGTTATTATCATTTAAAAAATCTGCTAAATCATCTATTCTAGCTCTAAATTGCTTTATCTTTTCAATATCTAACCCATTTATATCTGTTTTATTAATAATATTATTCCAATATTTATTAAATCTGTTTCTATCGTCAATTCCTTTTATGTATTCTTTAAATGAATTAAACCCTTTATTATAATTAATGATTATTCCTAATATTTTATATAGTTTATCAATTAAATGTCTATAAGCAACACTTGAATTAAGAAAGTATGTTGTTCTTAAATAATGCATTCCAACATATGAATTAGTATTATTCCAGTTAATATCTGCGTCACTTTGTATTATTGGTATACTTTTTATTAAATTAACTCTAGCAATTTGGTATTGAAAATTGAAGTCATCATATAAAATATTAAGACAACTATCTTGAAACTCTATTGGACTAAATATTAATTCTACATCTTCTATATTTAATAATTTATCATAACTTTTATTATCATATTCTTTCTCTTTATATATAATAATTGCATCTTTTGGTAACCCACAATAAAATGTATCTTTTGATCTGTCATTTAAGTTTAGTTCACTATTTAACTCATTATATAATTCCTCTAATTTATAAATTTTGTTTTCATATTTAATTTTTAAATATGTTTCAGCTAACATATATTTCCTCCATTTTATAATGCGAATTTTACTTTATTTTTATATTATTTACTATAAATTCTATAACACTGTCTTTATTATTTGTTCCTCTATTCTTTAATTTCTCTTTTTCAGTAAGTTCTAGCCAATATTTATTATTTTCTGGCATAACTGATATTGAATCTAATGGATATCCTGGATTCCTTTTCTCACATGGTTTGTCGACAAGATAAAAATCGCTTTTACTCCAGCTATATTCTTTTGTTCCTTTTTCATTATATATTACCATTCCATATACCCATTTAGCTATTAATTTGTTGCCATACTGTTTTACTAAATTTGTATAATATTCTATCATTTCATCATCTGTTAATTCTTTTCCATTTACTCTTCTAACATGTGTTCCTGGTTGCTTTTCTTCTGGTATTCCTTCTATAAATAAACAATTATCCATTCCTATAGTTGGCATTTTAGTTGCATCATAATATGCTTTTGCTTTTATATATGCATTTTCAGTTGCGTTTTTTCCGCTTTCTTCTATATCTAATTCAAAACCTAAATCATTTATTGTTATTAATTCTATTCCTCTTTCTTCTAATGCTTTTTTATATTTTCTCACTTTTGCTGGATTTGTTGTTGCAAATAATACTTTCATTTTTTATGTCCTTTCTAACCATTCATAGTATTTTATTAAATATTCCCAACACCCTTTTTTATCTGTTATTCCATTATAATTGTCTTTAATCTTTTCTATAATTTCATTTTTATCTATCCATTTTACTTCTGAAACTTCTTCTTCTTGTAATTTTAATTTAGTTTCATCTATATCTTTATTTGCTATGTAATATTCATTAAAATGATTGTTAACAATGTCTCCTTTTACATTACTTGAGCGTGATGAACCTAAAAATGTGATTTCGTTTTTATTTAATTCTATCCCTAATTCTTCCTTTGTTTCTCTTATAATAGTTTGAAATCCAAATTCTCCTGTTAATACATGTCCTCCTGCTGTTACATCCCACATATTAGGCCATAATTTCTTGTTTGGACTTCTTCTTTGTAATAATACTTGATCCTTTGAGTTTATTATAAATACTACTACTGCTTTGTGCCATAATCCTTCTTTATGACATTTTTCTCTACTTTCAACTTTTCCTGTGTAATTTCCTTCTTCATTTAATACATCAAAATATTCTTCCATTTTCTTACTTCCTTTCAGTTTTCTTTATTAATCTTTTCTATTTCTGCTATTACATTTTTTACTTTCTGATTAAAATTTTCACAGCTACCTATAATTATTCTATTAGAATGATTTTTATATGCCTCTATTAGTTTATCATCAGTTTGTATTGTGTTCATTGCTTCGTCTCTTCTTGCTTTATTATTTGCAGATGTATATAACTCAGGGAATTTCTTTGCTACTGCTTCTAAATGTATAATTCCACTATAGCTATTTAATATATCTTCATATGTAGTGTCAAATCATTCATTAAATTAATACTCCTATCCTATAAATTTAATATTGTATAACTTTTTTCAGATTATCTAACCATTCAAATCCTTCATTATCTAAATCTTGTAGTTCTTCTATTTTAAAATATTTTACTTCTTCTAGTTCCTCTTCTTGTAATTTACATTCATTTATATCAACATCTTGTATAACATAATACACTGTAAAATGTGTTTTTTCATCTGTATCAGTACTTAGAAATTTTAAATCTTTTTTGTTTAGAGTAATTCCAATCTCCTCTGCGGTTTCGCGAATACCTGCTTCAAGCGTTGTTTCATCGAAATCTATTTTTCCTCCACAAATCCCCCATTTATTTGGATTAGCTCTTTTAAATCTACTACGCTTTTGAAGTAAAATTTCCTTATTGCTGTTCATTATAACTACTCCTACAACAGCTATGTAATGTCCTTCAGGTATGTTATTTGGATTACGAGCTTCAATATGTGTTATGATTTTACCTGTTTTGTTTCCGTTTATATCAACTAATTCGTGTTTTTCCATAATCCACCTCCATTATATTTTAAATTATACTACTAAAGGTTCTAATTGTTTTACAAAATCTATTATTGTATCTAGAACATTATTGATTTCTTCTCCTAGCCAATTGTATCTACTATTTTGAACATTTTTTAAAAAGTTAGCATTCTTAAATATTTTGCTTAATTCATTTGCTATTTCAGATGTAGTATTAATTTTTAAATCACTATTAATACAATATATATTAATTAACTTAATTAGCCATACCTTGTCCATATTTCCTTCGGTTATAAGATAATAAAAATCATATATATCTTTGTATCTTGTTGTTCTAATACCATGTTTTAACATGGATAAGAGCTTTTCAACAAAAATTTGCTCTTTAGTATTTATTAATAATGTCATACTGTTATTAAATACTTCAAAGTTAAACATATATTCTTCTTGTTCTATATCTAAATTGTTATGTACTCCAACATCAATTTTAGTTTCTATTTGATTTCCAAATGAATCTTTTAAAACAATATTAACTCTTTTTCCATGATAATCTTGATGCTTTAAAGGTTTTATTTTTTTATTAACTATTATCTTTATTCCATCATCAATTTGATTTAATTTATCAAACAATAACAATATACTTTTATCTTCTAAAGAATATCTAATTAGGTCTATATCAATATCTACAGTTGCTCGTCTTTTGTCATTAGTTATATTAAACATAACTACTCCACCTTTGACTGTAATATTGTTTCTATAATTAGATTTGGCAATTTTGCTTAATATTATATCTTGTGCAACTTTTGATGTTGCATAAGCATCTTCATATCCTTTTTCTAAATAAAAGTCTATGCTTTCTAATAAATTTATCACTAAAAGACCTCCCTATGTATAATTTCAAAAATGTTTTTTCCATTAGCAAAACATTCTAAATAATCTGCAAGTAAACTCATATCTATTTCATCTGCAATTTCTCTGTAATTACTTATTATTTCCTTGTAATAATCAAAAGCAAAAGTATTCTTATTTCTTATTAATTCAATTAACATTCTCTCTTTGTTATAAATATTTATTTGAATGTTATTATAATTTACTTGACTTTTTCCAATTTTAAAAAGATGGTTTGCCATAAATATTTGTTCAACTTTTTCATTTTTTATTTTACTAACATTGTTCGGAGTTGCAAGGAAATATTTATTAGGTATAACATCTGTTAATCCTAAATAAAAAAATGCACTTTCCAATGTAAAAATAGTGTTAGCATACTTCTTTATAATATATTCCAAATGATTGTATTTTTCCGTATCAGAATATAAACCTTTCTCGATTTTGTATAATTCTTTATTTTCAACTTTTTTACTTATATTATAATTATCTAATCCTTTATCTTTTAATTCTCCGTATTTATATATCATATTTTTCGCCTCAAGTATATTTTAGACTAAATCTAGGTAAATGTCAACGTTTTTACCTAGATTTAGTCTAAAATTGATTTTTATTAATATCAAATCTGATACTTTTACTATATAAATGATTCAAATATATTTAAATTATATTTTTCTAAAATTTTATTTCTGCCTATTTCCTCTAAAACAGTACAAAGACCATTTAAAAATCCATTATTCATAATCATTTCATAAGTATATCTCCATTTGATAAACTCACTATCTACTCCTTCTATCTCTATATTAAAATTGTAATTATTTAATCTGTATTTCAGTTTATCTGAAATATTAGCTTCTATAATTAGTTTCCTTATACACTTCTATATTCATTAATACATTTCTTATCAATTTCATTTCTTTGAAGTTCAGTTATCACAATATTTTCATATATCTAAAAAACAGTAGTTTGTAAATCTTTAATTTCTAACAAGTCTTTTTCTATTCTGTTCAAATTTTTATTTATTATTTCTTCTAACATTTTGTTCCTCCATAGTTCATAAATACTTATAATCGTATATTCTCTGTGTTATATGCATTCTTGCATTTCTATTTTATATTTTCTCCAAATTTTATTCCTTTAGTTTCTATTATCTTAAATTTGCCATTATTATACTCTAATATTGTAGTCGCTACATCATCTATTTTTTCTATTTTTTTATGTATATTTAATATATTTTTAAATATACTTCTATGTACTCCACCATGTGTTACTATTGCAATTGAATTTAATCCTTCACTATCTTTTATTATAAAATTAATTGCTTCTTTTACTCTTTTGTCAAATTCTTCAATATCTTCTCCTCCTAAAAATGTCTTTCCACAATAATATCCTGTGTTTTTATATTCCTCTTTTTGAAATACATAAGAAAATATATTTTTAGCAAGTTCTTTATTTACGCCAGACCTAATACCATGAGAATTTAATTCTCTAATATCTTCAACAATTTTCAACTATACATTTATATTTTTGTTAAGTATTTGTGCTGTTTGATATGCTCTTTTATATGGACTAGAATATATTTTTTCTATTCCATTTAAATCTCTATATTCATTAACTCTTGAAATATCAAATCTTATACTTTCTGCTTTAAAAGCCCCTAAAACCGATTTTGATATTGTTTTTGTATCACCACTATAATATATTCTTCTTCCTTCTATCTCTAATATATATCCATATGCATTAATAAATTTGCTATGTTCTTGCTTAATTTCTTGTATTTTATACTTTTTATATTCTTCTGGACTAATAAGTTTATATGCCTGTGACTCATTTTTTACAAGTGATAAATATTTCTGCATTGTACTTTTCTCTGAATATATAACTGTTGGTATAATTCCTTTACCATACTCACAAAAATAACATAGAAAACAAACTCCCTATATGGTCTGTATGCATATGAGTAATTAATATATCAATATCTTTTATATTTTCTAAAAGTTTGTGTTTCATTATTCTTTCAAAAATAGATTCTCCACAGTCAATCAGTAGCAATGATTGATTTTTCTTATCAATATAATAAGTAGAATTATTTCCAAAATCAGTATTAAAACAAGAACCATTTTCAATAAATTTTAATAAGTTATTATCTTTCATTTATATTTTTCTCCTTCTTTTATTTAACAATATATCCTAATTCACTATGAATTTCCTTATGACAGTTTGAACAAACTAGAATACATTTTTGCGCTTCTGATTTATACTCTTTCCACGACATAGTATTTCCTGAACCTAGCTTAAATTCTTTTTCTGTTGGATTTTTATGGTGAAATTCTAAAGCATCTATACATTTATTATATCCGCATATGCTACATTTTCCACCTAATAGCTTTATTGCTTGTAATTTCATACTTCTTCTTAATATAGTTTTTTGGTGCTTTCTTGTTTCATTATCTAATCTTGTAGAATCACTACTACATTTATAACAATATATTCTACTATAAGATTTTGTATCAAATTTTTCGTTGCAAATTTCACATATCTTTATCATTTTTTCACATCCTTGTATTGATATATTATAGCATATATCAAATAATAAAAATAGCGAACAAACATTAAAAATTATATTGTTCACTTTTCATTATTCACTAAAAAACCTTCACGAAGGAGTACTTTCAATAAGGACAATTATTGAAAAGTACTCCTTTAGGTTTTATAGCAGTATAGTTTAAAGGCTATGCTGTTTTTATATTTTTAATACTTTGCTGAAAGGCATTTTCTAATTCATATTCATTTAGTGGAATACCTATTATTCCAACTCCTGCATAGTAAATATCTATTTGTCGATATTTCTTACCATTCAGCTTAGTTTGTTGATATACATATATTTTATCAATTAGTTCATTTACAATTTCTGGTGTTAATTCTTTAATTTCAGTATATTTTTTAACTTTATCAATAAAAGCTGTTAAATCTATTTCTTCTTGTTTAGTTTTATCAATAATAGTGGCTAATTCATTAATTTTCTCTTTTAAGTCTTTTTGCTCTTTTTCATAGTTTAATGATAAAGTAGCAAATCTTTCATCAGTAATCTTACCAGAAATGTTATCTTCATAAATATGCTGTATTAAATTATCAATATCTTTTACTCGTTTTTCGTATTGTGATAATAATTTTTTATTTGAAATATCTTCTTTTCGCTGTTCTTCTAGTGAAGCGTCTAATCTTTCTTTTATAAATAAATCTTCATAAGAAGAAATATAAGATATTACTTGTTTTATATTATCTAATACCAATTCTCTTAATGCAATATCTTTTATATTATGGCTAGTACAAGAATGTGTAGAATTATTTTTGTAATTAGAACATCTATAAAAGTCTTTGTCTGGTGTAAAATTATTAGTAGTGCAATAATAAAGTTTAGCTCCACAATCTTTGCAAAATAGATGTCCAGAAAATATACTTGTTTTTCCTGTCTTAGTAGGTCTTCGTTTATTATTTCTAAGCCTTTGGACTGTATTCCAAGTTTCTTCATCAATAATTGGATCATGAGTATTTTTAAAGACTTTCCATTGCTCTTTTGGAATATTAATTCTTGTTTTATCTTTGAAGGAACGAGTGGTATATCTAAAGTTTATTGTATCTCCTATATATTCTTGTCTATCTAATATTTTGTTTATAGTCATTGAAGACCAATAATGTTTTACTTCTGTTGGAAAATTTTGAGTTTTCATTCCTAAACTTTGGCGATATTCTGTTGGATTCATTATTCCTTCTTTTATAAATTGTTTTGCTATTTGAGAAGCACTCAATCCTTGTATAAATAAAGTGAATATTCTTTTTACAACTTTTGAAGCTGGCTCATCAATAATCCACTTATTTTTATCATTCTCATCTTTTGTATAGCCAAAAGGTGGATTGGTAGTTAAAGGGATACCAGAAATTCCTTTATTCCTCATTACATCTTTAACTTTTTTGCTTGTATTTTTAGCATGCATTTCGTTAAACCAGTCTTGTATAGGAAGAAAATCATTTAATCCTTTATCAGTATCAATATTGTCCATTATAGCAATATATCTAATATTTAGTCTAACAAAATCTTCTTCTAATAATTGACCTACTATAAGTCTATTTCTACCAAGTCTTGAATGGTCTTTTACTATAATTGTACCAATATTTCCTTGTTCTGCAAGTTCCATTAACTCCATAAATGCAGGTCTTGTAAAACTTGTTCCAGAATAACCATCATCTACAAAAAATTTAGTATTGATAAAATTATTATCTTTAGCATATTTACCTAAAATTGATTTTTGATTTTTAATACTATTGCTTTCTCCTAGCTGTTCATCATCTCTTGATAAACGGCAGTACAAAGCAGTTATTTTTTCGTTATTTGACTGTCCCATAACAACTCCTTTCCTTTAGACAGCCGAATAAGATATAAAGTGTTACAAAGTTTTAATTTGTAGTGTTCACATAATACCATATTCGTTTTTATAGTGCAAGTGATTCTTAAGATTTTTTTGTTAGTCTAAAAAATTTATTCAAAATACTTTCTTCAGCATTTTCATCAAAGCAAGTATTTACTTTGTATATTGTGCCGTTTATTTCTTTTTCAAAGTTCAACTTTTGCTCATTACAATAGTTATCTCTAAAATATTGCAATCTTTCTTCTTTAGTCATTTTATTTAGTTTTTTATAATATTCTTTTTTTAAGTTTTCTACATACTCATATTCTTCATTAGTTAATTCAATTTTATATATTTTTTCATTATCTTGCATTTCTGTCAGCCCTCCTTTTCTTGTATTCAGGAGAGTTCTTTAATTTTTGCTTTTCAAGTTTTGCTTTTTCTTTTGCTTCTTCACGAGCTTTTCTTTCAGCTTGTATTTTCTCTTGTTCAAGTCGTCGTCTTTCTAATTCATCTTGCTTTTCTTTAGCGAATAGACCTTTGAATAAGTCAAAAACCTTTTGAGGTGCAAGTTTTATAGCATGGAAATAATCTTTTGTTTTTTCTACAATGTCATCATATAGTGATTTCCACTTATCTACTGCAATTCTTAAATTATCAATTCTACTATTAAGCTCATATATTTCTTTATCTGCAACAATTCCTTTTTTAGCATATTCAGTTAAATTCTCATAATCTTCTTGTTCTAATTCAATCTTTTTAGAAAATCTTTTTTGCTTTCCTAAATTTGAAATATCTTCAATTTGCTTATCATATTTCATATAGGAATTATATGAAGATTCTTTTTCTTCAACTTTATTTGTAATATTCTCTAGTCTTTCAGTATCTTTCTTAATCTTAAATTGCAAGTCATCTAAATGTTCTTGATTACTACCTTTTACACCACGAATAAAGTCTTTATAGCCACTATCAGACATATACTTAAAAAATCTATCTTGTAATAAGCTATATGATTTTATTAAAACTGCATTTCCTTTTTTATCATATACAGGTTTCCCTTGATTATCTAATACTTGCTCTGATTTCCATTTATTACTATGGCTTACTTGATTGATTACTTCTTTTGTAGTTCCAATTAGTGATTTATCCTTACATTTTTTAGTCCATTTTACTTCTTTTCTTACAACTGGAAGTGCTACAACATGCAAGTGATAATGATAAATAGGTTTTCTGTATTCTTCTGTTAAAGCTGTGTTTATCTCATCTGCATGCATAACTGCTGATATAATGTTATCAGTTCCCATTTCTTCTTCAGCAAAATGAAAAGCTTTCTCGTAAAATTCTTTTGCAAATTCGTAACCACCATGTTTTTCAAAATAGTCAGAGTTAA
>CANPDB010000007.1 GCA_947572725.1 uncultured Clostridium sp.
TATGTTTTGCTACTTCATTATCATCTTCTACACCTATTGTAAATTCTGTATATCCAATTTTTATTAAATAATCTATGCAATAATTTATTAATTTCTGTCCCAATCCTTGTCCTTGCCATTGCTTATCTATTCTAAATGCTTCTAAATATACTCTTTTATTTGGTATTGTTTCTTTTTCTAGTTCATGGATTTTATAATTAACTGTTATTTCTCCAATAAACTTTTCGTTATCCTCAACTACAAACACATCTATTTCTTGCTTTTTCATTGGTTCTAACATTTTATTTTTATATTTATTCCACATTTCTTCATTATCTGGAAATAAATTTTTTAGTTTTACAAACTCATCTATTATTATTTTTCTAAATTCCATTATTTCTCCTATATTTCATACATTTTTAATTGTTCTATATATGTTTTAATGCTATCATCATTTATATCTTCTGGATCTATGTTACAATATTTCATAATTTGCTTTTCTATACCTAAAGAACACTCTATTAAATGATTTGCTTTTTCTTCATTAGACCATACTGATGATGATATATTTTTATATCTCTTTTTAACTTCTTCTAATCTCTCTTTTAATGATGTAACTCCATATGGTGCTACTCTTTGATCCGAATATAGCAATAATTTTACATCATACCTTTCTGAATTCAAAGTTTCTTCTCCTCTTTTAGAACTTTTTTTATCCATAATTTCTATTTCATAATCATTTAGTCCTTCTTCTTTAGCTATTATTAGATTTATTTTATGTGAGTTTCTTTCATATTTATCTATATACTTTTTCCTTATTTTTCTAAACTTTTCATCTTCTATTTCATCATCTGATATTTTAGCCATGTTTCCCATATCATGTAATAAACTAGCTCTTATAATTGCCTCTTTATTTATTTTTTGTCCATTCCAATTATCTAATATTAAATTACTACATGCTGCTACTCTTAACATATGCATTTGCAAATGTTCTGGCAAATGATATTTTTTATAAATTTCTATAGTATTCATATCTAACCTCTTTTCCCTTGATATATACAGATATTCATTACTTATAATGTTATCTTTTTGTTAATTCGTAACTTTGTTCAATTAACTCTTCTACTAATGAATTATCTACTTTATCACTAATAATAATTGTGTTCCAGTGTTCTTTATTCATATGATATGCTGGTATTATATAATCATACGAACTTCGTAATAGTTCTGAATAATCTGGGTCAGTTTTTACATTTAAGTATAGTTCTCCTTTTACTTCCATTAATAGTGCAAACCATTTGTTATTTTTTATATGTTTCATTGTTACAGATGTGTTGTCATCTGGGAAAGGATAATCTTCATAAGTATTTGGCAAATTTAAACTATATTTTATTATTTCTTCTTTATTCATATTATTCCCCTTTTAAGTCTTGCATTTCTGGTATTCCTATTTTATACTCAATATCTGTGGTATGTATCTTAAAACCATGAAAATTTGACTAAATCTTGCTAATTTGCTATGTAACGACAATTTCTTAACACAGATACATTATACTATATATTTTTCAAAATAGAATATAAACACCCTATTTTTTTATTTACTTGTGGATGTAGCTTTTCAAGATTTTTTTATATCCGCTTCTTTGTATTTTTAAAAAATTATTCTATAAGTTCATATTAAAATTTTTTATTTATATTGTTGTGATTTTTCTTCTAACATTTTAAAATCACAACATCTATCAATTATTCTTTGTGGTAGTTTTTTATTTATAACCCTATTATATAAATTTTTAGCTCTATTTAGGATTACAGTTGCATTTTCCCTTTCATTACACCAATGTATTTGCTTATATAATAATATTTTATATGTTTGATCTTGTTCATTTTCAACATCAATTTTATTGCATTGCTCCATTGGAATTGGTATCATATTATTAAAGTTAATTGCTCCTAAACTTCCATTATCTATTTTTAAAAAGTCTATTGTGTTCTTCATCTTTAAATGTTTTGGTTTAGGAGATGTGAATGGTGCAAAATATAATATTTCATCTACTTTTAATACGATTCCTATAAATGGTCTTCTTGCTTTTTCATCATAGGACTTTGATATTCTTTTATCAAATTGGCTCATGTATTTTACGTATTCTTCTTTAACTATATAAAAATTTAATTTTTCCATTTATTGCTCCTTAATAAATTAGGATACCATTTCTGGTATCCCTACTTTTTTCGTTCTTCACTTTATGGTAGAAGTTCACCGCTTTTTTTGTTCTTCACTTTATGGTAGAAGTTCACCGCTTTTTTCGTTCCTCACTTATGGTAGAGGCTCACCGCTTTTTAAACAATAATCAAATTATTGTTTCTTTTATTATATTCATTATAAGTTATTTTATTACATCTGTCAATTATTTTTACGTTAACTTTTGAGGTTCCTAAATTGAAACCTCCTTAATTTTATAATTAGTTTTATGCTTCTCTTTAATTTCTTTATAATTATATATCATATTTACCACCAACTATATCTTAAACTAATTATTCGCACTTGTTAATCAAATGCGGATAATTAGTTTAATTCTTTTGAAAATGTAATTCTGTTTTTACTATGTAACGTAACTTCTTAAATATCATTTTTGCCATTGTCTTCTATATCATAATAATTAGAATATATAAAAATATTATTATAATAGCAATTATTGAATTTCAAATATTCTTTAATTACATTTTTTAAGCTATAGGATAGTATAATTGCTGATATATTCAAATTATACATTTGTAATAGAAATTCTTTTGCTCCATCACAAAGTTCTAACTTTGTATCTTTTACTGCATCTTTTATAATTTCATTATTCAAACCTTTTTCATGTAATAAATTTATATATGCTTTGAATCTATATTCCTATGTTTCATGATGTTAATCATCTATTTCATCATATCTTTTAGTAAAGTCATATCCTAATAATCCTGGATGGTATAATACTCTCCATTCGCTTATACTATTTCCTTTCATTAAAGTTCTATCAAAGTCAATCAAAATATTATTCACTTGGATCAAATTCATTTTTTCTACTTTTAAAAAATTCATAAAAGTATCTTACATTTTCAAGTTCACTCCATTTTTGAACTTTATAATCTTCAGTATCTAAATTATATATTTTAGCATTTAAAATGCCTAACATAAATGGCGAATGTGTTGCTATTATAAATTGAACCCCTAAATATCTTGACATTTTATTTATTTCTTCTGCAAGTCTTACTTGATTTTGAGGAGATAGCGAAACCTCTGGTTCATCTAATAAATACAATGTGTCTGGCAAGATATTATCTTCTAAAATTTGCATTGTTGTTTCTCCATTAGAATATTTATCTTGTGCAAATTCAAATCTTGCAAACTGTTTTCCACCTTCCTTTGTCTTTAAAAATTCTTTAGCATTTTCTAATCCTCTTTCTCTTGCTAAATTGCTTTCCATGCTTTCTTGTAAAACTGCATCTTGTTGTATTTTTCTTATCTCATATAATATCTCTTCACTCTTTATATATCTACTATTTTTTGGTATTATAGTAATTATCCTACCATTTTCATTTTCTCCTAGTTTATATTCACATTTTGATGCATATTCTTCAAAATAATCTAATGTTCCATCAACTTTAGGATTATTTCTTTCTTTTCCTTTTAAATTTAATTTATGTGAAATAATATTTAATATAGTTGATTTTCCAGAACCATTATTACCATATAGCACAGTTATATTATCAAATAAAAATACATCTGGTTCTTTATTTCTTAATACATTAAATGGATATATATTACTATTCTTACTTTTGCTATTACTTAATCTAAATGTTTTTAAATATATCAAACCTACCTCCAACTATTTTTACAAATTTATTTTTTGTAAAACTTGCTCATATCAATGCTTACAAACTTTCTATTTCAGATGTTCCTATCTTATACTCAATCTCTTCCATATCAGGAAACATTTCCTTCACTCGTTTTAAAGTTAGCATTAGCATTTTAGGCTGAGGATTTTTTTTATGATCTGATAACAATTTTTGCGTATAACAATTTTCTGCTGTTTTAAATAAAACATATCTATTACCAACATAAGTATAATATATTTGATAACCATTTTTTAAATCTAACCACATTTTTTCAAATGTATAATCTTGATTCATATTTAATTTTGCTCCTTTTTATAAATTTTTTAATTATTATTTTATCATTTTTAAAAATTCATCTTCTGATAATATTGTAACTCGTAAGCTTTGTGCTTTAGTTAATTTACTTCCCGCTTCTTCTCCAGCAATAACATAATCTGTCTTTTTAGAAACAGTACTAGAAGTCTTTCCACCAAATTTCTCTATTATATTTGAAGCCTCTCCTCTTGTAAATTTTTCTAAACTTCCTGTTAATACAAATACCTTGCCTTCAAAGCGAGTATCTTCTACTTCCTCTTCTAAAGATTTAGTATTAACTCCTGATTTTTTTAATTTCTCAATTAAATCTTGTGTTTGCTCTTGTAAGAAAAATTCCTGAATGTTATTTGCCACAATAGGACCTATATCATCAATCATAGCTAATTCTTCTGAAGTAGCTTTCATTATATTTTCTATTGTTTTGTATTTTCTTGCTAAAATTTTAGATACTTTAACTCCTACATTTCTAATTCCTAAACCTGTAATTAGTCTATACAAATCATTTTCTTTGCTTTTGTTGATACTGTCAACTAAGTTTTGTGCAAATTTTGTGCCATTTTTCTTTAGTGAGGCAATATCCTCGAAACTTAAACTATAAATATCTGCTATGTTTTTAATTAATTCTTTATCTAATAATTGTCCAATAATATTTTCACCTAAACCATCTATATTCATTGCTTCTCTTGAAACAAAATGAACTAAATTTCTAAATAATTTTGCTGGACATTCAATTCCTGTACATCTAATTGCCGCTTCTCCTTCTTCTCTTGCAGTAGGTGCTCCACATACTGGGCATTGTTGTGGCATTTGAAATTCTTTTTCTTCTCCTTTTCTTTTCTTTTCTTTTACTTCTACAATTTCAGGAATAACATCTCCTGCTTTTTGTATAACTACTGTGTCCCCAATTTTTAGTCCCTTTTCTTTTATAAAATCTTCATTGTGTAGTGTAGTTCTTGAAATTGTTGAACCTGCCACTTTAACTGGCTCTAAAATCGCCATTGGTGTTATAACACCTGTTCTTCCTACTTGACATACAATATCTTTTAAAATAGTTTCTTTTTTCTCTGGTGGATATTTATATGCAATTGCCCATCTTGGAGTTTTTGCTGTTGTTCCTAAAATCTCTCTAAATTTCAAGTCATCTACTTTCACTACTGCTCCATCAATTCCAAATGTTAGTTTTTCTCTTTCATCTCCTATTTTTTGTATTGCTTTTTCTATTTCTTCGATTGTACTACACTCAATACGAACAGGGTTAACATTAAATCCTAATTTTGCCAAATATTCTAGTTCTTCAAAATGAGAATTAAACTCTTTTCCATCTATTTTTTGTACATTAAATATATAGATATCTAAAGGTCTTTTTTCTGTTATTTTGCTATCTAACTGTCTAAGTGACCCTGCAGCTGCATTTCTTGCATTAGCAAATAATTCTTCTTCATTTTCTTCTCTTTCCTGATTCATTTTTTCAAAGTCTTGTTTAGATATAAAAACCTCTCCTCGAACTGTTATATCAATCTTTTCTTTTAATTCCATTGGAATGGTTTTTATTGTTTTTAAGTTTTGAGTAATATCTTCTCCTACTAATCCATTTCCTCTTGTAGCTCCTCTTATAAATTTTCCTTCTTTATACTCTAATGCTGCTGATAATCCATCTATTTTAGTTTCAACAACATATTTTCTATTTTCTATTTCATTTTCTTCTGCTTTTTGTTCAATTTTATTTACATATTCCTCTACTTCTTCTATACTAAATACATCTTGCAAACTTTGTAATGGCACTTCATGTGTTACTTTTTCAAACCCTTCTTTAACATGTCCTCCTACTTTTTGTGTTAAAGAATCTGTTGTTTTGAATTCTGGATAGTCATTTTCTAGGTTTCTTAACTCTACCATTAACATATCATATTCAAAGTCAGATATCTCTGGCTTGTCATCATCGTAATATTTTTTTGCGTAATATTCTACTTGTTCTCTTAATTCTTTAATTCTTTCTTTTGCTTGCTTTTTGTTCATTTTTGCACCTCTTTAATTGTTTTTACTTTTTCTCTCTTATTATATACAATTATCTAAAAAAAATCAAAGAACTATTACATAATAATCCTTTGATTTTCAATTTATCTAATCTGCTCTTGCAAATATAATTAATCTTGCTTTACTATCATCTGTACAAGTTGATAATGTTACTTCTGGTTTTCCTCCTGTATCTCTTTGATAGAATGATGTATCCTCTGGTGTTGTTTCAAATTTATTATAAATTGTATATGTTAATTTTTTTCCATCATTGTCTGTTATATAAATTTTATCTCCATTAGTTAATTTCTTATTGTTAGAGAAAAATAATCCATTTCTATAATTGTGGCCTATTATTACACTGTTTCCTGGTTGGTTTATTCCTGTTCCATATAAAAATGCAACTGCTGTTTCAATTGATTTTTTTGTTACTTTTTCTAAAATTGGATATTTGAAATTAGTTTTTGGAATTTCCATTGTTGCAACAACACCAAATCCTTTATATGTTTTCTTTTTCGTTCCACTTGCTGTTTGCGTATCTTCTATATTATCAAATGGGTTTTCATCTGTATCAACTATATTTTCATCTTCTACATTCTGGTCTTCTTGTTCACCTTCAAAATCACTTACGAAATTTGATGTATCTTGTGTTACTGCATATTTTTGGTAATAATCATAAGCTAAAAATCCTAATAATCCTAAAATTGCAATGATTACAATTACTAATATAACGGTTAATACTTTACTATATTTACTCTCAAACATATCTTTTACCTCCGTATGACTTTTCACTATTTTCATTATAGCATACTTAATTATTAAATATCAATAGCAAAATGTTACAATCCAGACTTAAGCAGTTTAAATAGCGCGAAGAAGTTTATATTTAAAATTATTTGGTATGAACAGCAACATTTAAATAGCGCGAGAAGGGTTATAATTATATACCTTTTGAACGACTCTGGGGTAACCGTCCAAAAATTCTAAAGAAAAGTTTAAAAAACTTTTCTTTAGAATTTTTAGGATGGGGCAGTGAAAAAATATATAATTATAACCCTTAGGGAGCGAGTAGAAAATTTTTAAATCTAACTTGCAACTTATATATAAAAGTTATTTAAAGTTATACAATTTTTTCACCAAATTGTTGACCTGCTAATAAGTGAAAATGCAAGTGCATTACCTCTTGTCCTCCGTTTTTACCACAGTTAACAATAACTCTATATCCATCTTCTTTAAAGCCTTTTTCTTCTGCAATTTTATTTATAACCGTATATATCTTTCCAATTACTACTTCATCCTCTTCTTGTAAATGTGCCAAAGAAGTTATGTGTTTTTTTGGTATAACTAATATGTGAATAGGTGCTGCTGGATGAATATCTTCAAATGCTAATATTTCCTCATCTTCATAAACTTTTTTAGATGGTATTTCTCCTTTTATAATTTTACAAAATAAACAATCTTCCATTTTTCCTCCTTGAATTTAAAAACAAACCTTAAATTATATCTCCTGAATAATCATCATATAGGCCTAATCTATTAAATTTTATATTAAAACTGCTTTTATTCTTCTTATACCTGAAGAACTAGACTCTTCTTTTTTTATTTTGAATACTCCTAATTCTTTTGTATTTTTCACATGAGGTCCTCCGCATAATTCTTTTGAAACAGTTCCTATTGAATATACTGTAACTTCATCTGGATACTTTTCTATAAACATACATTCCGCACCTGATGCAATTGCTTCTTCTTTATTCATAGTTTCTACTTTTACATCTAAACCTTCTTGTATCCATCCATTTACTATTTCTTCTATTTTTTGTTTTTCTTCATCTGTTAATTTATGGTCACAGTTAAAGTCAAATCTCATTCTCTCTGCTGTTATGTTTGAACCTCTTTGATGCGTATCTTCTCCTAATACAATTTTTAATGCTGCATTTAGCAAATGTGTTGCTGTATGATAACTTATTGTTTTTTCACTTTGGTCTGCTAGTCCACCTTTAAATTTTGCTTCTGCTCCTTGCCTTGATTTTTCTTGGTGTTCTTTGAATAATTTTTCAAATTCTTTGATATCTACTTCGTATCCGTTTTCTTTTGCTAATTCTTTTGTTACTTCTGGTGGAAATCCATATGTATCATATAATTTGAATACTACATTTCCGTCTATTTTACTCTTTCCTTCTTGTTTTGTTCTATTCATTGCTTTTATAAATTCTCTTTCGCCATGTTCTAGTGTTTTTACAAATTTATCTTTTTCTTCTAAAATTACTGTTTTAATTGTTTCTTTGTTTTTTTCTAACTCTGGATACATTTCTTTTAAGTTTTCCACATTTAGTTCTATTAAAGTTGATAACTCATCTAAGTTAATTTCTAATTTATTTAAATGTCTTATCATTCTTCTTATTAATCTTCTTAAAACATATCCTCTATCTATATTGCTTGGTCTTCCACCATCAGATATAATCATCATACTTGAACGTAAATGCTCTGCTATAATTCTTCTGCTTTCTATGTTATCTGTTTTTTGAAGTTTTTTTAATTTATCCATTACAGGTTTAAAAATTTCAGTATCAAATGGAGTTTCTTTTCCTTGTAATAACATAGTCATTCTTTCTAGCCCTAGTCCAGTATCTACATTTTTTTGTTTTAATTTAGAATAACCATTTTTGTCTTTTAGATATTCCATAAATACATTATTCCAAATCTCTACATATTTACCACAATCACATGATGGTTGACAATCATCTGAACATGCTGGTTTTCCAGTATCATAAAACATTTCTGTATCTGGTCCACATGGTCCTTCTTCTCCTGCTATCCACCAGTTGTCATCTTTTCCATAGAAATAAATTCGTTCATCTGGTATTCCAGCTCTTCTCCAACACTCTGCTGAAATTTCGTCTCTTGGGCAGTCTTCATCTCCTGCAAAGCATGTTACTGATAACTTTTCTGCTGGAATTCCTAGCTCTTTTGTTAAAAAGTCATAACTCATTTGAATTGATTCTTCCTTAAAATAATCTCCTAATGACCAATTTCCTAGCATTTCAAAATATGTTAAATGTCTGTTGTCTCCAACTTCTTCAATATCATTAGTTCTAACACATTTTTGGTAGTCTGTTAATCGTGTTCCCGATGGGTGCTTTTCTCCTAATAAATATGGTACTAATGGTTGCATTCCTGCTGTATTGAATAATACAGATGGGTCATTTTCTGGTATCAGTGGTGCTGATGGAATTACTGTATGTCCATTTCTTTTGAAAAAGTTTAAGTATTTATTTCTAATTTCAATTGCTTTCATTGCTTTCCTCCTTGAATTTTTATATATTTTTTATAATTTTTATTTTCATAACATTTATTTATAGTTTCAAATTATTTTTATATAATTAAAAATTTTGTAATTATACTTTCAAATTATACTTCAAAACATATAGAAAATCAAGAAAATTGTGACAATCACTTAAAATCTAATTATTATAGTTTAAGTATATGTAATTTTAATAGCGCGAAGAGGATAGTATTTATATATTTTGTAGTGAGCTTGTGGGGACCGTTCAAAAATTCTCAAAATTTATGAAATAAATTTTGTTAGAATTTTTAGAATGGGGATAACGAAAAAATATATAAATACTATCCTCTGGGAGCGAGTAGTTTTAAATGTATAAACTATAATAATTAAATTTTAAGTGATTGCTATGCACAAAAGTTGCCAAAAAGACTCGTCCCTTTTGGCAACTTCTATATTTATATTTCCATTTGAGTTCCTAAAAATGTAGCTGCTGATTGTGCTACTTTTTGTTCAACTTCATTCATTTTTCCTGTTGGCTCTTTTGACATTAATATAACTGTTCCAATTGTATCTCCATTTGAGAAAATTGGGTATACAACCTGTGCGTTATTTTTTCTTTCTTTATTATCATTTTTTGTTATAGGTAATGCTATATCACTATTTTCTTTACTTGTATATACTTCTTTATCTTCCATTAATTGTTCTAGTTCATCACTTATGTCTTTTTCTAGAAATTCTTTTTTAGAACCACCAGATACAGCTATAATTGTGTCTTTATCTGTAATGCATGCAATATGTCCTGTTGTTTTTGATAAAGTTTCAGCATATCCTGCTGCAAATTCTGAAAGTTCTCCTATTGGAGAATATTTTTTTAATATTACTTGACCTTCTCTGTCTGTAAATATTTCTAATGGATCTCCTTCTTTTATACGAAGTGTTTTTCTTATTTCTTTTGGAATTACTACTCTTCCTAAATCATCTATTCTTCTTACAACTCCTGTTGCTTTCATAAAATTTCCTCCTTCTAATTTTTGTCTAATTTTAGTATGTCAAAAAAGGAATTTTTTATGCAAAAAAGAAAAACTTTGATAAAAAATTTCTTAACTTTTTTAAGTTTTTCTTTTTTATTTCTTTATTAATTAATTTGTTTTAATTCACCTGTCTCATAGCATTTTAATAATTCATATAAATCTCTAATTTCTTTTTTTAGTTTTTTTCCAATATCAGTATCAGCAACTCTTTTTCTAGTTTGTTCTGTCTTTCTTACAATTAATTCTGATATAATATCTTTTTCTTCTGATATTGCTTTTTCTACTGATTCAAATGGTTTATTCTGACTAAGTAATAGTCCATGTGAATTGTAAGTTAAAATATAGCCTGCATTTCCTGTTTTTTCTCTAAAGCTTTTTGCAAATCCTCCATCAATAATTAGTAATTTTCCATTTGCTCTAATTGGACTTTCTCCATCTTTTGCTTTTACTGGTATATGTCCATTAATTATATGTGAGTCACTTTCTTCTATTCCAAATTCTTTTAATACTTTTTCTCCTGTTTTTTCATCCTCCATATGATAATAATATGGATTTTTTGCTTCTTTATGAGTTTCTTTATCTTTTACAAAATAGCTTTCAAATGTTGCCATTTTTTCTTTTCCGAAAAACGGTGAATTGGGTGATATCCATAAATACCACATTATATCGATTAATTCTTTATCTGGTGAATTTTTATTTATCCATATTTTATTTACAGTATCATTAATTAAATCAAAGTATTCTTTTCCTTTTACTTTTTTGTTTAAAAAATCAACTTCCTTAAATTCGCCATCTTCGGTCATTGGAATACATCCATGGAATAATAAGTTTGAATTAAATATTGTGTATACTTCTCCTTTTTTGTATATGTAATCAATATGATTTTCTAATTTTTGACTATGTGTAAAAGATTCTGTTAGTCTTTCTACAACTTCTTTTTCTTCTTTAGTTAACTGATATACATCTTCCTTGTTTATTGTTGGAAAATTATTATCATTAATTTCATATTTTTTTCCTTCTATTAATACATAACCTTTTTTATAATTTATTTTGTCTAATAATAATCTGTCATCTAATTCATATTCTGGATGTTCCTTTATTAGCTGTCCTTCTATTTTTAATTGTATAATTGTAATTGCTTTATGTATTTTTGCTATATTGTTTATATCACTATTATCATATTTACTATTTTCAAATATTTTTGGTATAAAGTTTGAGCAATTGTCATTTTTATAAGTTTCCATTGCAAATGTAAATAATGGTCTTACATTAATTCCATAGCTATCTTCTAAAACTCCTATATTATTATATCTTGCACATATTCTTATCACAGTTGCAATACTTGCCATATTCCCACAAGTTGCACCCATCCATAAGATGTCGTGGTTTCCCCATTGCATATCTATGCTATGAAATTTTTTTAATTTTTCTATTACTAAATCTGGATATCTTCCTCTATCATATATATCTCCTATTATGTGTAAATGGTCTATCGCCATTCTTTTTATTAAGTTAGATAATGCTATAATAAAACTATCTGCTTGGTTTAAATCTATAATTGTATTAATAATTGCTTTATAATATCTTGTTTTATCCTTTTCATTACTTGCTTGTGAATTTAAAATCTCATCTATTACATATTCAAAACCACTATTAATTGCTTTTCTTACTTTTGATCTTGTATATTTTGAACTGACTTGCTTTGCAACTTCAACTAATCTGTATAGTGTAATATTATACCATTCTTTGCAATCTTCTACTTCTTTTTTTATTAATTTTAATTTTTCTTCTGGATAATAAATTAATGTTGCAAGTGTAGCTCTTTCTTTTTTTGTAATTGTATTTCCAAAAATGTCATCAATTTTACTTTTTATAATTCCTCCACCATTATTTAAAATGTGTTCAAATGGCTCATATTCTCCATGTATATCACTTAAAAACATTTCTGTTCCTTTTGGTAAGTTTAAAATTGCTTGTAAATTGATAATTTCTTCTGCAACTTCATTTATATTTTTATATTCTTTACTTAATAATTTTAAATACTTGTGTTTATCATAATTATTTTCCATTTCTAACTTCCTTTTTTATAACATTTAATTAACCTATATAAATAATAAAATACTTTATAAAATATGAAAAAAGCGGATTGAAAGTAATTGAATTAGAAATTCTCAAATTCATTTTATGGAAAGAGTTCATCTATTGATGGAAGGGTGCCATAAAATGAATCTAGAATTTCTATGATAATTAACTTGAACGAGCATTTTTAAATATTTTATAAAGTATTTTATTAAGATATTTCATCTTTTTTAGGTAAAAAATTTAATTTATTCTTATATTTATCTAAAATATAATCTAAACTACTTAAAAACTCATTTAGCATAACAATTTTTATTGTAGGCTCTTTTCCTTTTAAATAATCTTCAATAATTTGTTTTAATTGTTTAATATTTTGCATCTCTGGCTCTATTTCTTTTGCAAATCTATCAACTCTATCAATTAATTTTTCTTTTATTAGCACAATATCTTCATTACTTGCACAAGAAATTCTTTGGAACAATTGGAATGGGTCATAATATTTAAATATTGGCATATCCATACATTGCTTATCAAATTTCTCATAAAATTGTTCCATTTTCATTGGAATACATTTCATAATTTCTTCTGCTTTTTCTTTATTCATTTTATCTAGTAATTGTTCATTTAGCATATGAAAATGTTTTAAAATTTCATCCATATCTTCAGCTACATCATCAATTGCTATTTTTCCTAATTCATCCTCTACATTGTCACAATATTGTGATGTTAAGGAAGCAATATTCATTCCATTAAAAAATGTATTTTTTAATGTTTTTAAATCATATTCTATTAAACCTCTTCTTGAAAAATAGCTAAAATATGCAAATAATTTTACAATATCAATTAATGTATGTTTTCCTTCTTTTACTTCTTCTAGCACTTCTTTTATAATAATGTCAAATTGGTCATCTGATATTTTCCAATATTCTTCTGTTAATAATCTTTTATATGCTGGCAAATTTTCTGTATCAACTGTGTTTCTTATTGTTTCCATATTTTCTTTAAATAATTTCATATCAAATATACGAGTTCTTACATAATATTCTATGAATTTGAAGAAACGATATTCTGATTTAAAATTATAATAATAGTTGTTATCAAATTCTTTAATATAAAATTGTCTGTTATCCATCAATATTCTTGAAGATACTAAAATTGATTTATATTCTTCATTGTCTTTAATATTGATAAATTTATCTTTTGTTATTTTTCCTGCTTTTATTTCAAATGAAATTGCTATTGTGAAAATAAGCATTGTTTGCATAACTCTATTATTTGTATTTGGATATGATTTATTTACCATTTCAAATATCTTTTTAAAGTCATTTAATGCGTGTTTCAAAATTCTTAAGTTTCTTGTTCCACTTTTATGGAATGTAGAAATTATTAATCTTGTGTTTTCTCTTAAAAATCTAATTAAATCTGGATTATTTTCATATCTCATTAAAATCCCATTAATAATGTAATCAAATTTTGGTGCATATTCAAAAGTCTCTCCAATTAGCTTTTCTTTAATTCTTTCATAATCGTTTGCTTTATCAAACACATGCTCAATTTTGTCTTGGATTTTTTCTACCATTGGAACGTCTGCTTTGTTTAGTTCTCCTTGTTTGTCTAATAAATAAGTTGCTATAAATGTTTTCATTTCTAAGTTAGAACTTTTTAGTTTAGTAGATAATTCTTTTTCGTTACAAATGATAATTGTTTTAATATGGTCATGTTCAACAAAGTTATTGATATATCCTAAAATGTCTATAACATCAACATTTGCTCTTTCTAAATCGTCAAAACATAAGACTTTGTCATCTGTTGAAAAGAATTCTGCATAATCAATTTTATCTCCACTTTGGGTCACTCCAAAAAGATTAGCCATATCAAGACCTGTTTTTGCATATTCTGGTATTGTAGTTTGCTCATTATTATTCATAAATTTTCTTAAATTTTTGTCCATTAAATGAGTTGTTTCTATGAATATTTTTTTGCTGATTTCTTCTAAGTTTGAAATTCCATATAAAGACATATAAATTGTTGTATATCTTTTTCCGTTTAATTGCATAGATTCAATCTTTTTGCGAACTTTGTTATTCCAAAAGTGAGTCTTTCCAGAGCCCCATTCTCCATTAATCATAACAGCATAGTCTGTATAGTCTGACCTAATATAATCTAATATGCTTTCTACTAAATCTTCCATTAAATCCTCCTTATTAATCTTTAGCAAGTGTAAGTACACCTATTTTAGCAACATTTCCTTTTCTTAATATTTTGCTACATTCATTTACTGTACTTCCTGTTGTATATATATCATCAATTAATAAAACCTTCTTTTTATTTATTATTTGCTTATTCTTCAATTCATAAACACCTTTTATATTATTTTCTCTATCTTCTTTATTCAACTTACTCTGCTCAATTATATTTTTCGTCTTTAATAAGCAATCTTGTATTAACACCAAATTAGTTTGTTTAGCTACCTCTTTTGCTATCAATAAACTTTGATTATATCCTCTTTCTTTATATCTTTTTTTACTTATTGGAACTGGTACAATTGTATCATAATTTTTAATATTTTCAAATAACTTTTTATTATTTAACAAAAAATTTACAAATGTACTATATAAATAAGATTTTTCATTGAATTTGTAATCTAATATCAGTTTTCTTATTTGCCCCTCATATTTAAAAACACTTATCAATTCATTAAAATATTTATCACTTACTTGCTTTTCAATATATATATTTAATTCTTTATTTAACCTTATTTCACATTTTTTACACAAGGAATTTGAGTTTACTTTTCCACAAATTCCACATACTGTTGGATAAATCCAATTTGAGACACTTGGGACGGTCTTCATTTGTTTCATTATTTTGTCGAATAGTGTTATTTCTTGTCATCTCCTTTTTTCTAATTTTCTATAAAATGTCGCTCTACTTATGTTTAGAGCTTTCGCTATTTCTACTTTAGTAAATTTGTATTCATTTTCTGTCAAATATTTTATGAATTCTTTTATAACTGTTGAATTTATTTTTTTACCATTTATATTCTGCTTATTTTCTGTATGAAATTCTTCTAATACATCTTCAATTTTTGTAGTTTCATTTTCTAAATTCATTATTTGATATTTAATAGATTTAAATTTTTCTATATAGTTTTCTTCTGAAAGAAATACAAGATTTAAAATTTTTGAATTAATAAAATTATTTTTATTTATATAATCATTATATGATGAAAATTTATACTTTTCTTCACTATCAACAATTTTCGCTTTTACAGGGTTCATATGTATATATTTTATACAAGTATATAATTGGTTTTGGTCGCTGATAATCTTTGAAGTAAATCTGTTTCTAAATACATATCCTACTCGATCCTTCAATTTGTTATAATATAATGCATATTCTGTGTTGATATCTTTCATAAATAAGCTTAACCTTTTTGTATCATTTGTATATGTTAATAAGTGTGCGTGATTATCCATAATACAATAAGATATAATTAATAGTTCATATTTTTGACTGTATTTTTTCATTAAGTTTAGATACTTCTGTTTTTGCTTATCATTTTCAAAAATAAATTCTCTATTTATTCCTTGTACCATATTATGGATAAAAAATTCTCCTAATAAATTTCTTGCTATTCTTGGCATGAAACCTCCTTTCGTTTCTATATTATACAATTGTAATTATGTTCATTCAATGTTCTCTATGTAAATTTTATCGCAAATATAACATTTTTTTACAACTCACAACTATGTTTTTAATAAGAGTTAAAATATATTATCTTTTAACTCTTTAACTAATATAAATTAACTGCAAATTGTAACGACAAATTTCTACAGAAAAATACTTTGTTCTAAAAGTCATATCTTCGTTATCGCAGTTATAGCAAGTATCTAAACGTATATGTGAAATGAGACAAATTAGGACTGTCCCAATTGTCTCATTTTATATTCTAAACCTGTGTTTCTTTTTTTGCTGTCTACATTTTGTATCATGTATTGTATGACATTTTCGTATCCTACTATTATTAGTAGTTTTTTTGCTCTTGTGATTCCTGTGTATAGTAAGTTTCTAGTCATTAGCATTGGTGCTGATGGTGGTATTGCTATTATTCCTACATCGAATTCACTTCCGTTGTGCTTTGTGTATTGTTATGCTATAACTGTGTTCTATTTGGTCTAGTTCCTCATATCCGTATAATGCTATTTTTTCGTCATCGAATTTTATTTCTACTTGTTTGTTTAGTTCGTCTATTTTTAGAATTGTTCCTATTTCTCCATTAAATACTCCTCGTCCCCATTCTTTACTTCCATATGTGTCTTTTTGCCAGTCCATATCATAGTTATTTTTTATTTGCATTACTCTGTCTCCGTTTTCTGAATGTTGCTCCCATACTGTTTTTTTCTGGCGTTTTGTCTATATTTGGATTTAGTCTTTCTTGTAATACTTTGTTTAGTTCTCTTGTTCCTAACATTCCCTTTTTTGTTGGCGTTAGTACTTGTATGTTTTGAAAAAAGTCATAATCTCCATAGTTTTTTAGCCTTCCTGTACATAATGATATTATTTCTGATACCATTTTTTCTTGTGAGTTTTCTTTTATGAAAAAGAAGTCTTGTTGTAATTCTTCTTCTGTTGTGTCTTCTCCTTTTTTTATAAAGCCTTCTCCATTATTTACTCTATGTGCATTTAGTACTATTTTACTTTTTGCTGCTTGTCTAAATATTTTGTCTAAATGTATTGTTGTAACTGTTTCTGAATGTATTATGTCTTTTAATATGCTTCCTGGTCCTACTGATGCAAGCTGGTCTTCATCTCCTACTAAAATTACCTTTGTTCCTTTATATATACATTTTAATAAATAGTTCATTAAAAACATATCTACCATTGACATTTCGTCTACAATAATTAAGTCTGCGTCTATTGGTGCTCCTTCATAATCTGTATTATTTTTATATAGACTTTCTTCATCAATTTTTCCTATTTCTAATAATCTATGCAATGTAGATGCTTCTTTACCTGTTGCTTCTGTCATTCTTTTAGCTGCTCTTCCTGTTGGTGCACATAGTACCACTTTTTTTCCGTTTCCTTCATAAATTTCTATTATACTTTTTATAATTGTTGTTTTTCCTGTTCCAGGTCCACCTGTAACAACTGTTACATTATTTTCATTTATTAATTTAATTGCTTCTTTTTGTTTATCTGACAATTCTATGTTTGAATTTTTTTCTGATTTTTTTAATTCGCTTTCTATGTTTTTTACTTTTTTTATATTTTTACTTTCTTGTAATCTTTTAATACGAATTGCAATTTCTTGTTCTGTTTCATAAAAACCTGATAAAAATATATATTCTCCATCTTCTCTTTTTTCTATCACAATTTCATCTTTTACATTTAAATTAATTAAACCATCTTCTACATTTTCGCTTGATACATCTAATAATTGAATTACAAATTCTATTAGATTTTCTTTTAAAACACAACTATGTCCATTATATGTTATTTTGATTAGACCATATTTAATTCCACTTGTTATTCTCTTTTCATTATCATAATTAATTCCTATTTCCAATGCCATTTGGTCTATTTGTTTAAAATCAATTCCTCTTGTTAAATCAATTAAAACATATGGGTTTGACTCAATTTCCTCAATTGCATTTGTTCCATATAGTTCAAATACCTTTTTTGCATATTCTGCTCCAATTCCAAACTTCTCTAAAAATCCTACTATTTGCCAAACTTCCCAATTTTGTATGAAACTTTCTGATATCTCTTTTGCTTTTTTTTCTGATATTCCTCTTATTTCTGCTAACCTGATAGGTTCATCTCTTAAAATTTTGATTGTATCTTCTCCAAATTTGTCTACAATTCTTTTTGCTGTTGCTTCTCCTACACCTTTTATATTTCCATTTGCTAAATACCTTTGTAGTGCTCCCATAGTTTGTGGCATCATTTTTTCAAATGTATCTATTTTAAATTGTCTTCCATATTCTTTATGTTCTACAAATTTTCCTGTTAATTTTAATGTGTCTCCAGAATTAATAAATGGCAAATATCCTACTACTGTTATTAATTCTTCTTCTGTTTCTATATCTGCTATTGTGTAACTATTTACTTCGTTTTTGTATCTGATATCTACTACTTCTCCTGTTATTTCCATGTATCTCTCCTCTGCTATTTTTCATAGTTTATCATAAAGAGAACATCTTTTCAAGTTAAATCTGCTTTAAGTTTCGGTATTTTTTGAAAAAATTACGCAACTAAAAAAAATATATTATTGAGGTAAAAGATAAAAAAATTTAGAAGAAAAAGCAATACATATGGTAAATTTATAAAAAAATACAGAATGAAATTTATAGAATAGAGAGTCAACAAATGATATTGAAAGACTATGAATTAATATCAATTTGTATAGTTTTAAATATAAATCTTAAAGAATTAGAAAAAATAATTAAAGATTCATAAGAAAAGAAATATAAAGTATAATTATCTACTTTATATTTTTTATTATATTAAAGATTATAAGAAAAGTGAAAAAAAGTATCTTAAAAAGTAATGCAAGCAAAACTAAAAAATAGCCTATTTATCATTATTTTACATTAAATATAAAAAGATAGACTGTTAACAATATATAATAATATTATTAACAGTCTTGGTATTCTTATATAGACTACCATAATCCTTCTTATTGCAATGTCTGAGCAAATGTACTATAAATGCTATTACCTATCTGTTCTGTTCTTTAATCCTGACGGCAGTATATAACGCCTGAGCCTGCTCTTGGTGATGCCTGAATAGTATATATATCACTACCACACCAAAATACTCTGCTTCCTTGCCCTGCAACTGCTTCATTCTCGGACCAAATAACATTGCCATTTCTTCCCAACATACGAATATCCGTCCCTACAACACGTAAACCATCAAGAGTAGTATTCATACACTTGACATAAACATTGCAATTAAAACCAGAGGTCGAAGTTGCAATAGTTGTCCATTGGTTTGACGAAATATTGATGCCAGAATAAAACTTATTTGAATACACTGATGCTTCATCTGTTACCGACATTGTTTCTTTTCTATCAATATCAGCAGCAGAAACTACTGTTGTCATACTCGTTACTATTGCAAATGCAAGAGTGAGAGCAGTAAAAGTTTTCTTAAAATGTTTCATATAAATGCTCCTTTCAGAAGTCACATTTACATCAGACATTTACAACTTGAGGGAAGCTATTACTATAAAGCTAAACAACATTGCTTTATAGAATAACTATTTTCAGCATTTCCAATAGAAATACTAAAAAATATTTCACCATAAAATTACAGAAATGTCAATAAATTACATTATTTTTTACAGATAAAGACATAAAATTATTTTTTAACTATACTACTCTGTCTTATCAACTATTATAATTGTGTCATTATCTGTACTTTCTATTTGTAACCCTTTTTCATTTATTGCTTTAACAGTTCTTTCTAATTCTATTGCTGCTGATAAGTAACCTTCTCTCATATAGAAATAATAGTATGTCATTATTCCTAATGCAATAGCTAATAATACAACTACTATTAAAAGTATTTTACTTAACTTATTCATAACATCACCTCCTATTATAAAAATTATTAATTATATGTAATTAGATTTTAGAACTATGGCTAAGTACCAAAGTTTTTGCTTACTATATATTATAGCACTTTTTGTATTTTGCACAAGTATAATTGTATTTAAGTTTCGGTCTTTTGAATTAAAAATTTAATGATTATCTAAAATGTGGTAAAATATGTATATTGGGATATACTCTTTACCAGTTTTAAACTTCTAAACATCATTTAATAAACCTTATGAAATAAAGCTTGTATACTTTATGAAATTCTACTTCTATAGCATAGAAAGTTGCCCATCATAAGTTTTTCTTTTTCGCATATTTTCCCATTTTCTTATTCCTGTTCTTGCCATTGATAATATATTATAAATTTCCCTAGCTAATTGATAAGACCATAAAAACACAATATCTTTAAGTGATTTAGATTCTTTTATGATTCTATTTACAAATTCTCTCTCTTCTATTTTTTCACTGAGTAATGCAATTAATCCTATAGTATATGTGAGCATTTTATTTATCCACTTTTTTTGAGCAGTGATTTGAGCTTTTACCATACTTACAGCACATTCCTTTTCTTCTCCTTGAAACATCAAATTTATTTTTATTTTTCCTTTGAATGCATCTCTTAATGTGGTTATTTTATACCATTTGTGATTACGATATATTTTTCTTTTTTCTTTTAGTCTTATTACAAAATATTGTTTCTTAGAAAAATAGTAGAGTATATAAACTGTAAATTGTAACCATATATTACTTTAACTATTTGGGGAGCGAGTAGTTAAATAAAAAATTAAACTAATATATGATTTGCATTTTTAAGTTATTGCCATTAAATTTTAATTATCGTCGACATTGTCTATAATGTCTTTGCATTCTTTCCAACTAATAACTTTTAAACATTCGTATTCTTCTGCCATTTTTTTTGCAATTTCCTTTGTATTATCAGTAGATTGCAAATCAGCAACAATAACATTTTTAAAATAATCTTCTCTTCCATATAAAATTTTAAATAATGTCGCTCGTAAAAAACCTTCTATTTCTTCTTCTTGATTTTTAACTGCAATAATTAAATATATTCCGTCAGATTTTAGTTGTGTATATGTACATAAATATACTATGTTTTTTATAATTTCAAATAAACCATAGATGGCTAATGTCCAAAATATGGTATTTAAGAGTAATTCCATGATTTTAGCCTCCTATGGTTATTATATGATTTTATTTATTTTATGTGAAAATTCGTTAATGATTTTTGTTAAGCTTAATTCATTATTTTTAACATTAGTTTTATTTATCCTTTATATTCTCCACCATTTATATGCATAACTTGACCTGTAACATATGATGAATCATCACTTGCTAAATAGATAAACAATGGTGCTATTTCATAAGGATGACCTGCTCTTCCCATTGGTGCATCTGAGCCAAGTGTTGGTATTTTTTCTGCTTCCCAACATGCTGGTTGTAATGGTGTCCAAAATACACCTGGAGATACTGCATTTACTCTTATATTTTTATCTGCTAAATTAGTTGCTAGTGACCTTGTAAATCCTACTATTGCTCCTTTACTTGTTACATAATCTATTAGCTCTGGCTCTCCCTTAAATGTAGTTATTGATGTTACATTTATAATACTCGCTCCTGGTCTCATATGTTTTAATACTCTTTTTGTTAAATAAAACATTGAGTATATATTAGTTTTCATTGTTAAATCAAATTGTTCATCTGTTATATCTAGTAAGCTTTTTTGTTGATATTGTACCCCTGCATTATTCACTAATATATCAATCTTTCCATATTTTTTTATAGTATCATCTACTATCTTATCACAAAAACTTGTATCTTTTATGTCTCCTGAAATTAATATGCATCTTCCTCCTAATCTTTCAATAAATTCATTTGTTTCTTCTGCATCTTTATGCTCGTCATAATATACAATTACAACAGTGGCTCCTTCTTTTGCAAATCCTACTGCTACTGCTCTTCCTATTCCTGAATCGCCTCCTGTTATAATTGCAACTTTGTTATATAACTTACCAGATGCTTGATAATATGGATTGTTAAATATAGGTCTTGGAGTCATTAAATATTCCATTCCTGGCTGTTTATCTTGATGTTGTGGTGGAAATTCAATTTTATAGTCTTTGCATATTTTACCATATCCTTGATTGTCCACGTATTTTAGTCCATAATCATCTTGCCCATTATTGTTTGAAGTATAGTAATCATAATTCATCTTTTTCACCTCTACTATCTATATTCTAAATAGTAGAAAATTGTGCAATTTTATATATACAATAATAGCCTAATATATTATAATTTTTTAGTGAAGTAAATATAAATAAGCTGTGAATTGTAATATAATTATTAAGGTACCAGTATTAATATGCAAAAAAAGAAACATACATTTTTGTAATGCATATTTCTCTAAATTTACTAATTATATAAGTTGTAATATTGCAACTTCTGCTCCGTCTCCCCTTCTAGGACCTGCTTTGATAATACGAGTATATCCACCTACGTTTTTACCAGCATATTTTGGAGCTATTTCGTTAAATAATTTTGATGGTAAATCTACATTGTTGCCTTCACTATCTTTAACTTTATTTAATTTTCTCATCATTTTTCTTCTAGCATTTAATCTAGTTGGCATATCTTTTTGTCTTTGTTCAGTAGTTTCTTCTTTAACTACTTTTAAGTATTCTTTACCATTTTTGCTTTTTACTAGTTCTGTTTCTTTATTTCCTTTTGAATCTAATTTAGCTTTTACAACTTTAACATCAACCATTTCAAAGTTATCTTTTTCTTTAATAGCAAGTGATATTAAACTATCTGCTATTGATTTAACTTCTTTTGCTCTGGAAAGAGTAGTTTCTACTTTTCCATACATAATTAGGTCAGTTGTTAAGTTTTTTAGCATTGCCATTCTTATATCTGTTGTTCTTCCTAATTTTCTATTAGTAGCCAATTTTTTTCACCTTCCTTTAAATTAATGTTATATTTTACTAGTCTTCTTCTTTAGCAAAATCTAATCCTAAAGAATGTAATTTTGCTGTTACTTCATCAAATGATTTTTTTCCTAGATTTCTAACTTTAAGCATCTCTGTTTCTGATTTGCTTGTTAAATCTTCAACAGTAGAAATTCCAGCTCTTTTTAGACAGTTAAATGATCTAACTGATAATTCTAATTCTTCTATTGACATTTCTAGAACTTTTTCTTTCTTATCTTCTTCTTTTTCTATCATAACTTGTGTATTTTTTGTAGCTTCTGATAAGTCAATAAATAATTCTAAATGTCCTGTCATTACTTTTGCTGCTAAACTTAAAGCTTCATGTGCTTTTAAACTTCCATCTGTCCATACTTCTATTATTAATTTGTCATAATCAACCATTTGTCCTACTCTAGTGTTTTCAACTTGGTAATTTACTTTTTTGACAGGTGTATAAATAGAATCTATTGGTAGTACTGATATATCTTGATTTGCTTTTTTATTTTTTTCGGCTGAATTATATCCTCTACCTCTATCTGCAGTCATTTCCATCTTTAAGCTTCCACCTTTTGAAACTGTAGCTATATGTAAATCTGGATTAAGCACTTCTACTGTACCATCTGTAATAATGTCTGATGCTTTAACTTCTCCTTCACCCTTAAATTCAATTCTAATGATTTTTTCTTCATTTTCATCAAATTTTAATCTAACATTTTTTAAGTTTACTATTATTTCTGGTACATCTTCTACTACATTTGGTATTGTAGAAAATTCGTGTAATACTCCATCGATTTTTACACTTGTTATACTACAGCCAGGAAGTGATGAAAGTAATATTCTTCTTAAAGAATTTCCTATTGTTACTCCATAACCTCTTTCTAATGGTTCACATACAAATTTTGCATAATTATTTATATCGTCAACCTCTAGACATTCAATATTTGGCTTTTCAAATTCTATCATTTTTACCTCCTAATATTTCGAGAATATATCTCTTTAAAAACTTTATAGGTTTTCTTAGTAAAATTTTTAAAGTTTTGATTAAACCTCTTTTAACCTTTTTTACTTTAATTATTATTTTGAGTAAAGCTCTACTATTAAATGTTCTTCAATTGGAATATCAATATCTTCTCTAGATGCTAATCTAATTACTTTACCACTTAATTTTTCAGTATTTTTTTCTAACCATGCTGGAATTGGTCTCTTAGCAGATTCTTCTGCGTTAACTTTAATTGTACCATTATCCTTTTTACTTTCTCTTACAGTAATAATATCACCTGGTTTTACTAAATATGAAGGTATGTTAACTTTTTTACCATTTACTTCAAATTGAGCATGATTTACAAATTGTCTTGCTTGCGCTCTTGAAGTTCCATATCCTAACCTGTATATAACATTATCTAATCTACTTTCTAATATTTGTAATAAGTTTTCACCTGTTACACCTTTTTTATTAGAAGCCATTTCGAAATATTTTCTAAATTGTTTTTCTCCGACTCCATAATATGCTTTTGTTTTTTGTTTTTCTCTTAATTGAGTTCCGTATTCAGAAAGTTTTGCTCTTTTTTGTCCGTGTTCTCCTGGTGCATAGTTTCTTCTTGAAATACTACATTTATCTGAATAACATCTTTCACCTTTTAAGAACAATTTTTGTCCTTCTCTACGGCATCTACGACATTGTTCATCTTTATATCTTGCCATTTTTTTACTCCTTTCTCTTTTCTAATGACAAGGGACACATCTTCTTATATGTATATCTACTTTAGATAGGGTATATCTCTTACCCTTGTGAATTAGTGTTTACCCTTTTTATTATATCTTTCATTCATTTTGTAATGTTTATAAAAATTATTTTATGATTTTTGCATAAGATATTTGTAACATTCGAAATGTTTTACATTTCTCATTAACAGACATCTTAAACTCTTCTTCTTTTTGGTGGTCTACAACCATTATGTGGTATTGGTGTTACATCTTTAATTGCACTTATTTCAAGTCCTGCTGTTTGAAGTGCTCTAATTGCAGCTTCTCTTCCTGAACCTGGTCCTTTAACAAATACTTCTACAGATTTTAATCCATGTTCCATAGCTGCTTTAGCTGCTGTTTCTGCAACTTGACCTGCAGCAAATGGTGTGCTTTTTCTAGAACCTTTAAATCCTAATTCTCCAGCACTTCCCCAAGAAATTGTGTTTCCTTGTGTATCTGTTATTGTAACTATTGTATTATTAAAACTAGAATGAATATGTGCTGAACCTTTTTCAATGTTTTTTCTATTTCTTCTAGCTACTTTTTTTGTTGTTACATTTTTAGCCATTTTGCTTAATTCCTCCTTATTCAAAATTTAATTCTGAATCAAAATTCATTTTCTGAAATTTTATAATTTTTAACTATAATTTCCTTATATTGTATAAAATTGATTAAATTTATTATAATGTGCATTTTTGATATTTATTTCAAGATGAAGGTGTACGTTTGTACATCGAATTTTGAAATAAATAGCGAAAATGTGCAGGATGATGAATTTAATCGATATTATATAAAATTGATTAGAATTGGTATATTGTGCATATTTAAGATTGATTGTAAGCTGAAGGCGTACGTTGGTACGTCGAAGTTTGCAATCAATATTGAATATGTGCAAGATGCCGATTGTAATCGATTTTCCTATTTTTTGCTTTTACTAACAAGCTTCCTAGGACCTTTTCTAGTTCTAGCATTAGTTTTTGTTCTTTGACCTCTTACTGGTAAACCTCTTCTATGTCTAAGACCTCTATAACATCCTATTTCTGTAAGTCTTTTAATATTTAAAGCAACTTCTCTTCTTAAATCACCCTCTACTGTATATGTTCCGTCAATTGCTTTTCTAATATCATTAACTTGATCGTCTGTTAAATCTTTAACTCTAGTATCTGGATTTATCCCAGCTTTTTCAAGAATTTTTCTAGAACTTGATACACCTATTCCATAAATATATGTAAGTCCTATTTCTACTCTTTTTTCTTTAGGTAAATCTACTCCTGCTATACGAGCCATATTTTTTTGCACCTCCAAAATTATTTATTTTATTATTTTTGTTTGTCCTAAATTTCAATAAAGGTGAAATGCATTTAATGAAATGAAGCTCCACAACGTTTCATTAAATCTTTATAAAAATTCAAGACATATATATAAACACAAATTGATATGTATATATTATAAAATATACACAGCCGCTACCGAATTTGTGTTATTAACTAATTTAAGGATTAACCTTGTCTTTGCTTATGTTTAGGATTTTCACAGATTACTCTGATTTTACCCTTTCTTTTTATTATTTTGCATTTGTCACATATTTTTTTTACTGATGCTCTTACTTTCATTCTTTACACCTCCTTGGCTAATTACAGTGGCTGTTATTAGCCTTTCTGTATCTATATGGGTTAATTTTAAACTTTATTTTGCTCTCCAAGTAATTCTTCCTCTTGTTAAATCATATGGTGAAAGTTCAACTTTCACTTTGTCCCCTGGCAATATTTTGATATAATTCATTCTTAGTTTTCCTGAAATATGTGCTAATATTTGATGCCCATTTTCAAGTTCTACTTTAAAATTTGTATTTGGTAAAGTTTCTACTACTGTACCTTCTACTTCTATAACATCCTCTTTTGCCAATGTGTTTCCCTCCTATTTTAAGAGTCTAATTATACAATATTTTCCTTTAACTGCATAATAACTATTGTATTATACACTACTTTTAAAGTATTGTCAATATTTCTG
The DNA here is from genome assembly GCA_947572725.1 of uncultured Clostridium sp. Classification (GTDB taxonomy): domain Bacteria; phylum Bacillota; class Clostridia; order TANB77; family CAG-508; genus CAG-269. The sequence continues at coordinate 26,927 of CANPDB010000007.1, forward strand.
GCTCTTTTTCTGTAATTAAAATTGTATTTTCATAATGTGCTGCTAAACTGCCATCTTCTGTTATAATTGTCCATCCATCATCTAGCTCTAATATATCTGGTTTTCCTTGTATTACCATAGGTTCTATCGCTAATGTCATTCCTGGTTCTAATCTAATTCCTCTTCCTGCTTTTCCGTAATTTGGAATTCCTGGATCTTCGTGCATTTCTTTTCCTATTCCATGTCCTTGAAATTCTCTTATTACACTATATCCTTGAGAACGAACATATTCTCCTATGCAATGGCTTATATCACCTATTCTATATCCTGGTCTTGCATACTTTATCCCTTCAAAAAATGCTTGCTTAGTCACTTCTACCAATCTTTTTGCATCTTTTGATACATTTCCTATCATATATGTCCTTGCAGCATCGCCATTATATCCATTTTTCAAAGCCACTGTATCAATGCTTACAATATCTCCATCTCGAATGATTTTATTTTTTGATGGAACACCATGTATTACTTCATCATTAATAGAAATACAAATTGATGCTGGATATGGTGGCACTCCTTTTATTCCTGGATTATATCCTTTTTCAGCAGGAATAGCTCCTAAGTTTCTAATCATTTTTTCTGCAATTTGGTCTATTTCAAATGTTGTCATACCTGGTTTTATTTTCTTTTCTATCTCTTCATACATCAAGGCAACTACTCTGCAAGCTTCTTTCATATATTCTATTTCTTTTTTAGATTTTATTGTTACCAATTTAGTCGTCCCCTTTTTATTATAATTCTTCTATTACTTTTGATATTTTTCGGGTAGAATTGATATATCTCTTATCATATCTCCATTTATTAAACGAACTTTGTTCTTTTCTTCAATTTTCATCCAATTATCTTCCACTGCAACTATTTTTCCTTGTACTCCGAAAGATTCATTAAATAATATAATTGTACATACTTTTCCTATAAATTCTTTTATTAATTCTTGTGGCATTTTTCTTTTTTTACCTTTCTTTTTTCTATTTATTATTCCTAAATATAGCTTATTTCTTTTTGGTATTATGATACAACAAAATAGTACTATAATCCAAATCCACCAGTAACTTATTTTTACCGCCTCCATTTTTCATAGCAAAACTTATAATTATTGCCTTTTTTATTTTTTTAAATTTTTTACAATATCTTCTGCTGCATCTTTTCCCATTCTATTTATAGCCAAACTTACTGTCTCTGTTTTTAATACACCTTTATTTTCATAGAAGTTTACTAGTGGACTTGTTTTTTCTTCGTATATTTCTAATCTTCTTTTTATTGCATCTGGATCAGAGTCATCTGCTCTTTGCTTTAGTGGTGCTCCACATTTATCACAAATGCCTTCTTTTACTGGAGGATGTAATTTTAGATTATATGTTGCTTTACAATCTTGATTTGTACATACTCTTCTTGTTAACATTCTATCTATAAGTTCTTCCTTTGGTGTTACTAGATTTACTACTAAATCTACTTTCTCTCCTTTTTTATCTAATATTTTATCTAATGCCTCTGCTTGTTCTATTGTTCTTGGAAATCCATCCAATATTGCCCCATTTTTTGCATCTTCCCATGTTAGTCTATCTTCTACCATTGGTACTGTTATTTCGTCTGGTACTAAATTTCCTTTTGATATATATTTGTCTGCTTCTATTCCTAATTCTGTTTTTTCACTAATGTTTTTTCTGAATATGTCCCCTGTTGATATTTGCGGAATTCCTATTTTTTCACTTATTAATCCTGCAACAGTTCCTTTTCCTGTTCCTTGTGCTCCTAACATAATAATTATCATAATAAATATTCCTCCATTTTACTTTGGTTTAGATTATTTTGTTAATAATCTTTATAATATTTATTTTAATATTGTCATTAAAAGTTCTCAATTTGAATAGCGCGAAGTTCTATATATATTAATATTTTAAAGTCGAAGACCTGTAGGTAGACCCCAGCTATGTTTTCGACAAAAAAATATTAATATATATAGAACTGGGAGCTGCCGAATATTTTATATGTGATGACAATATTAAAATAAATATTATAAAAACTATTAATGTATTCAAAGAACAACAGTGGCATGATTAAAATTTTTCGACCTTTTAGATTACTTTTTATGCCACGCCCGTTGTTCGCTCGCAAAAATTGCAAAGCAATTTTCTGTGAAATGCTTTCTATTATAGGAAGTTCAAAGAACTTTCCTATAATAGAACAAATGGAGATAGAACAAAAGTGGACATAATAATATTGTTTCTGTTTTAAACATTTTAAAGTCCACGTCTTTGTTCTTTCTCCTATTTATCTTTATTCTAAGAATCCTTTATAATGTCTCATTGCTAATTGAGATTCTAATTGTTGTACTGTTTCTAGAGCAACACCTACAATAATTAGTATTGATGTACCACCAAATGCTATATTTAAGTTTGTGAATCTTAGTAACATTGGTAAAATAGCTATCAATGCTAGGAAGAATCCTCCAAACCATGTTAATTTTGATATAATTGATGATAAATATTCTGTTGTTGGTTTACCTGCTCTAATTCCTGGTATAAATCCACCATTTTTCTTAATATTGTTTGATACTTCTGCTGGATTGAATGTAGCATAAGTATAGAAAAATGTAAATCCAATAATTAATAGTAAGTAAACAATTGCATTAGCTAAAGAATATCCCCATCCAACACTCGATGTTGATGTAGCAATTGAGAATTTGTATAATCCTGCTAAGAATCCTGTTTGATTTGCTATATCTGATACAAATATTTGAATAATCATAGCTGGAAATGTCATAAATGATGAAGCAAAAATTACTGGCATAACACCTGCCATTGCAAGTTTTAGTGGTATATGTGTATTTTGTGCTCCTACCATTTTTCTTCCTACTACTTTTTTAGAATATTGTACAGGTACTCTTCTTTCTGCTTGTTGTACAAATACAACGCCAGCAACTAATATAAGGGCTCCAATAACAATACCTATTGCTGTTAATAATCCTGTTGTGCTAAATCCTGCTTCTGTAATAGTTAAATTCCATAACATTGTAACTCCACTTGGTAATCTTGAAATAATACCAATGAAAATTAATAATGAAATTCCATTTCCAATACCTTTACTTGTGATTTGTTCTCCAAGCCACATTAAAAGAGATGTTCCAGCTACTAAACCTGACACTACTAGTAATCCTGTTAAAAAGCTGTTATCTACGAATATTCCTGAAGATTTATATGATAAATAAATACCTATTCCTTCTACTAAAGCTAGTACAATTGTTAATAATTTGGTATATTTATTTATTTTTTGTCTTCCCTCTTCTCCTCCTTCTTTTGTTAATCTCTCTAAAGAAGGAATAATCATTGCTAATAATTGTATAACAATTGAAGCTGTGATATATGGGCTAATTGACATTGCAAAAACTGAAAATCTTGAAAATGCTCCTCCTGATATCATATCTATTAGTCCTGCTATTCCATTTGTACTTCCCATTGCTTCATTTAGTGCAATGCTGTTTACTCCTGGAACAGTAATATAACATCCTAATCTAAATACGATGATTAATACTAAAGTGTATAATAACCTTTTTCTTACTTCAGGTGTCTTTATTGCATTTTTTATAGTTTTAAACAATTAAATCACCTCAGCCTTTCCGCCTAAAGCTTCAATTTCTTCTTTTGCTTTTGCTGTAAATCTTTTGGCTTTAACATTTAATTTTTTCTCTAATTTTCCAGTTGCCAAAATAACGATTCCATCATTTATTTTTCCTATAATACCCTCTTCTAACAATGTTTCAGCTGTAACATCTGTTGCTTTTGATTTATTAAGCATTTTAAATGTTACTTCTGTATATGTTTTAGCATGAATATTATTGAATCCTCTTTTTGGCAATCTTCTATATAATGGTGTTTGACCACCTTCGAATCCTCTTCTTACTCCTCCACCAGATCTTGCTTTTTGTCCTTTTTGTCCTCTTCCTGATGTTTTTCCATTCCCTGATGCTATTCCACGTCCTACTCTATTTCTTTTTACTTTTTTTACACCTGGTTTTAATTCATTTAGTTTCATTTATGCCTTGCACCTCCTTCTTACAAAATATCTTCTACTTTTTTACCTCTTTTTTTAGCTACTTGTTCAACAGTTTGCATAGATTTTAATCCTTCGATTGTAGCATAAACTACGTTTCTTGGATTGTTTGTTCCTATAACTTTTGTTCTAATATCTTTATATCCAGCAAGTTCTAATACTGGTCTAACACTACCACCAGCGATAACTCCAGTACCAACTGCAGCTGGTTTTAACATTACTTTCGCACTTCCAAAAGTTCCTACATATTCATGTGGTACAGTTGTTTCTACGATTGGTACTTCAACTAAGTTCTTTTTAGCTTCTTGTATTGCTTTTTTGATTGCATCTGGAACTTCAGCTGCTTTACCATTTCCTACACCTACATGGCCATTTTCGTCACCTACTACTACTACTGCACTAAATCTAAAAGTTCTACCACCTTTAACAACTTTAGCAACTCTGTTAATAGCAACAACTTTTTCTTTTAATTCATTTTTTTCTTCCATCAGTTTTTGTTTTCCCTCCTTTTTTTCTTGATGGTTTTGTATCTAACATCTGTAACCCGCTTCGCTTGAACAGCCTTTCATTGTTTACAAAATACACTTTGTGATTTTGCATCTAGTATCTGTAACTCGCTCCGCTCGAACAGCTACTAGAATTTCAATCCACCTTCTCTTGCAGCTTCTGCTAGTTCTTTAACTACTCCGTGATAAATATATCCACCACGATCGAAAACTACTGTTTCGATTTTCTTTGCTTTTGCTTTTTTAGCAATTAAAGCTCCTAATTCTTTAGCTGCTTCTTTATTAGCGTGTTTTGTTTTTATTTCTTTATCTAATGTTGAAGCTGCTACTAATGTATTTCCAGCTACATCATCTATTATCTGAACATATAAGTTTGTATTACTTCTATAAACACATAATCTTGGTCTCTCTGCTGTTCCAGATATTTTTCTTCTAACTCTAATATGTCTTCTTGTTCTTTCCATTTTTCTATCTGTCTTTTTTACCATCTTTATTACTCCTTTCTACAAAATTGAGTTCTTTCATTTTATTTAGATATTCTAACTTCAATTCAAATCAAAATTAGCCTATTCCAATTAATTTCTAATTTTAATTCAAAGTGATAAGATGTGCATTTTTGTGAATTAATAAAGCTGAAGGTGTACGTTTGTACATCGAAGTTTTATTAATGAAACAAAAATGTGCAGATTATTGCTTTCAATTAAAATTATTTTATTTACCAGTTTTACCTTCCTTACGCCTAATAACCTCATCAGCATATTTAATTCCTTTACCTCTATATACCTCTGGTGGTCTTTTTGTTCTTATAACGGCTGCTGTTTGACCAACCAATTCTTTATCAATTCCATTTACAATAATAGTATTAGGATTTGGAACGTCAAAAGTAATTCCTGCTGGTGCTTCAAATATTACAGGATGTGAATATCCTAAAGTTAAATTCAAATCATTTCCTTGTTTTGCAACTCTATATCCAACACCATTAATTTGTAATTCTTTGCTATATGCTGAAGTTACACCTATAATCATATTATTGATTAATGTTCTTGTTAATCCATGTAAGCTTCTACTTTGTGCTTCATCATCTTTTCTCATTACTTTAATGATGTTATCTGTCATTTCTATAGAAATATCTTTATGTATTTCTCTTTCTAATGTACCTTTTGGTCCAGTTACAGTAATTTTTTGTCCATCTATTTTAACTTGTACTTCTGTTGGTACTGTTATAGGTTTATTTCCTATTCTTGACATTTTGTTTTTCCCTCCTTCTTTTACTTTATGGCAAGGGTCACACATTATCCCCTTGTTTTATTTTGATTACCATACATATGCTAATACTTCTCCACCAATTCCTAATTCTCTTGCTTCTTTATCAGTTTTTAATCCTTTTGATGTTGAAATAATTGCAATTCCTAATCCATTTAATACTTTTGGTAATTCTTCTTTTGCTGCATATACTCTTAATCCTGGTTTGCTTATTCTTCTTAAACCATCAATTACTCTATTTCCTTTTTCATCGTATTTTAAAGTAATTCTGATAATTCCTTGTGTATCATCTTTTATTTCTTCAAAAGATTTTATATATCCTTCTTTAAATAATATATCAGCAATACCTAGTTTCATTTTTGAAGCTGGTATATCAACTGTTTTATGTTTTGAACTATTTGCATTTCTTATTCTTGTTAACATATCTGCTATTGGATCTGTAATATTCATTAATTACTAACCTCCTTTTCTTTCTTCTTATTTAATATGCTCTTTTATAAAATAAATCAAAATTAGTATATTGTGCATTTTTATTAAATTAATTAAGCTGAAGGCGTACGTTGGTACGTCCATGTCGTAATGATTACAATCTCACTTCGTTCGATTGCATAAGTTATCTGTAATTCGCTTTGCTTCATACAGCTAACTTAAAATGTGCAAGATGCTGATTTTCATTTATTTTTACCAGCTGGCCTTCTTAACACCTGGTATCTCTCCTTTATGTGCTAACTCTCTAAAACATACACGGCAAATTCCATATTTTCTAATATAACTGTGTGGTCTACCACATAATTTACATCTGTTATATTCTCTTGTTTTGAATTTTTGTGGCCTTGCTTGTTTTATTTTCATTGCTTTTTTAGCCATAGTATTACTCCTTTCCTTTGACTAATTTTTTATTATACTATGTTTCTATCCTTACAATATAATTCTTCAAGCTTTTAAATTGTTTGCATTCTATGCATTTGTTTTAAAAGGCATTCCCATTAATGTTAATAACTCTTTTGCTTCTTCGTCAGTTTCAGCTGTTGTTACAAATATAATGTCCATACCTCTCAATTTATCAACTTTATCGTATTCAATTTCAGGGAATATTAATTGTTCTTTTATTCCCATAGAGTAATTTCCTCTACCGTCAAAAGAATTTGCTGATACTCCTCTAAAATCTCTAACTCTTGGAAGTGCTACATTAAATAATTTGTATGCAAAATCATACATTTTATCTGCTCTTAATGTTACCTTGCATCCTATATTAACACCTTCTCTTAATTTAAATGCAGCAATTGATTTTCTTGCTTTTGTTACAATTGGTCTTTGACCTGTAATTTGAGTTAAATCATTCATTGCATTTTCTAAAGCTTTTGGATTTTCTTTTAAATCTCCTAATCCTATATTTATAACTATTTTATCAAGTTTTGGTACTTGCATAACAGATTTATATTCAAATTTTTTCATTAATGCTGGTATTACTTCTTTTTGATATTGTTCTCTTAATTTTTCCATTATGTATTATTCCTCCTTTCTTTTTCTAATTTAATTTTGCACCACATTTTTTACAAATACGTACTTTTTCGTCTTTTTCTATTTTATATCCTACTTTTGTAGTTTTTCCACATTTAGAACATACTACATTTACTTTTGAACTTGGAATTGCACATTCTACTGCTATTATTCCACTTTCATCTCCTTGACGTCTTGCTTTAACGTGTTTTTTTCTTACATTAACGTCTTTTACTATAACTTTATCAGCTTTTGGTTGTACCTCTAAAACTTCTCCTGTTTTTCCTTTATCGTTTCCTGATAAAACTTGAACTTTGTCTCCTTTTTTTATTCTCATTAGAGATTGCCTCCCTTCATTCATATTCTTATTTTTTATACAAGCTACTACTAAGAATTTGTAATATTTGTTAAGCCTAAGAGCTTATCTCATTAACAAATTTTAAGTGTATGCATCTTTAATCTCTAAAATTCAAATGTTTACTAAACATTTTCATTAAGAGTTTAAAGAACCTCTGGTGCTAGAGATAAAATTTTCATGTAGTCTTTTTCTCTTAGTTCTCTTGCAACTGGTCCGAAGATACGTGTTCCTTTTGGTGTTCCGTCTTCTTTTATTATTACAGCTGCGTTTTCATCAAATTTTATATATGAACCATCTGGTCTTCTTAATCCTCTTTTAGATCTTACTATAACAGCTTTTACAACATCACCTTTTTTAACAACTCCACCTGGTGTTGCTGATTTAACTGAAGCAACAATTACGTCTCCTATGTTAGATGTTTTTCTGAATGAACCTCCTAAACATCTGATACACATAATTTCTTTTGCACCAGTATTATCTGCTACTTTTAATCTTGTTTGTTGTTGGATCATGTTATGGTTCCTCCTTTCCTCTTCTATAACAAATGAAAATCTTCGTCCTACTTCGTTAAAATTTTATTCAAAAATACTCATGTACACAAGTACACTCCGTTTTTTTCATAAAATTTTGCCTTGTAATACTCGTTTTTGATTTGTTTTTACTATTTTCTATTTAATATCAGCTTTTTCTAAAACTTCAACTACTCTCCATCTTTTATCTTTAGAAAGTGGTCTTGTTTCCATTACTTTTACTTTATCACCTATTTGGCAAACATTTTCTTCGTCATGTGCTTTTAATTTGTATGTTCTTTTTACTGTTTTACCATATACCTTATGACTAACACTTGTTTCAACAGCTACTACAACTGTTTTATCCATCTTATTAGATAGAACTGTACCAATCATAACTTTACGAAGATTTCTTTCTTCCATTTAGATTTCTCCTTTCTACTGTTTGACAGCATATACACTTTATCTTATGATATTTTCACTGAAGTTGAAGGAATGTTCCTTACTTGTGTGAATTAGTGTCTATACTTATCTGTTATTATTATCGATTTTACGCTTTCTTAGATTCTGCTATTTTTCTTTCTGTTAATATAGTATTTATTCTAGCTATATCTTTTTTTACTTCTTTTATTTTCATGGGATTATCTAATCCATTTGTAGCTAAACTAAATTTTAGTTTAAATAATTCTGTTTTTAGTTCACCTAATTCTTTTTCTAATTCTGGTGAAGACATTTCTTTTATTTTATTTATCTTCATCATTATCACCTACCTTTTCAGTTTCTCTTGCTACAAATTTTGTTTTATTAGGTAGTTTGTTCATAGCAAGTCTTAAGGCTTCTCTAGCAACTTCTTCTGGTACACCAGCAATTTCAAACATTACTCTTCCTGGTTTTACCACTGCTACCCAATATTCTGGAGCACCTTTACCTTTACCCATACGAGTACCGATAGGCTTCGCAGTTATTGGTTTGTCTGGGAATATTTTAATCCAAACTTTTCCACCTCTTTTTATATAACGAGTCATAGCAATACGGGCTGCTTCAATTTGATTACTTGTAATTAAACCAGCTGTTACAGCTTGAATTCCATATTCTCCATCTGTAACTTTATTACCTCTTGTTGCTTTTCCTCTCATTCTACCCTTTTGCATTTTTCTATGCTTTGTTCTTTTTGGTATTAATGGCATTATTGGTCTCCTCCTTCCACTTTTCTTTCTGGAAGAACTTCTCCTTTATATATCCAAACTTTAACACCGATTTTTCCATATGTTGTATCTGCTTCTGCAAAACCATAATCAATATCAGCTCTTAAAGTTTGTAATGGAATATTTCCTTCTTTATAGAATTCAGTTCTAGCCATATCTGCTCCACCTAATCTTCCAGATACTGCTGTTTTTATTCCTAAAGCACCTGATTTAATAGATTTTTGCATACATTGTTTCATAGCTCTTCTGAATGAAATTCTTCTTTCTAATTGTCCTGCAATATTTTCAGCTACTAATTGAGCATCAATATCTGCATTTTTAACTTCAACAATATTTAAGTTTACTTCTTTTCCTATTAATTTTGAAAGTTCTGTTTTTACACTTTCTACTCCTGCTCCACCTTTTCCTATTACTATTCCTGGTTTAGCAGTATTTAAATTTACTTTTATAGCTTTTGCTGTTCTTTCTATTTCAATTTTAGAAATTCCAGCTAAGTATAATTTTTTCTTTAAAAATTTACGAATTTTTTGGTCTTCTACTAAATAATCTGCAAAATTTTTAGAATCTGCATACCATTTAGAATTCCAGTCTTTTATAATTCCAACTCTCACTCCTGTTGGATGTACTTTTTGTCCCATTTCTTATAAACTGCTCCTTTCTTTTTATTCTCTTTCTTTTAAGCATATTGTTATATGACTTGTTCTTTTTCTAATTCTTACAGCTGAACCTTTTGCAGCTGGTCTTATTCTTTTTAAAGTTGGACCTTGATTTGCATAAATTTCAGCAACATATAAATTTTCATGTCTCATATCATGATTGTTTTCAGCATTTGCAATTGCTGATTTTAATAATTTTTCAATGATTTCTGATGATGCTTTTGGTGTAAATTTTACAATTGATAAAGCTTCATCAACATCTTTTCCTCTAATTAAATCTGCAACAATTTTTACTTTTCTTGCTGAAATCCTTGCAAATTTTAGAGTTGCTTTCGCTTCATTTATTACCATTGTTTCTTGCTCTTGCACTTTATTTTCCTCCTTTTCGACAAGGGACACTCCTTTACCTTATGGTATTTCACTACGGTTTAAGGGGTGTCCCTTACCCATGTGAATTAGTGTTTACCCTATTTTATTTACTTTTTAGTGGTTTTGTCTCCTGCATGACCTTTAAATGTTCTAGTAGGAGCAAATTCTCCTAATTTGTGACCTATCATTTCCTCAGCTATATAGATTGGAACGTGTTTTCTTCCATCATGTACAGCTATTGTATGTCCAACCATTTGTGGATATATTGTTGATGCTCTTGACCATGTTTTTAAAACTTCTTTGCTTCCTGTTTCGTTCATAGCTTCAATTCTTTTTAATAATTTTTCTTGTACAAATGGTTTTTTCTTGCTTGATCTTGACATATAAAATGTCCTCCTTTCTATTTACTGTTTCTTCTCTTTACAATAAATTTATTAGATAATTTCTTTTTATTTCTTGTTTTATATCCAAGGGCTGGTTTACCCCAAGGTGTCATTGGTCCTGCGTGTCCTACTGGTGCTCTACCTTCACCACCACCATGTGGGTGATCTACTGGGTTCATAACAGATCCTCTTACTGTAGGTCTGATTCCCATATGTCTTTTTCTTCCTGCTTTACCAATCTTAACATTTTCGTGATCGCTATTTCCAATTGTTCCTATTGTAGCTCTACATGTTGATAATATTAATCTCATTTCTCCTGATGGAAGTCTTACATGTGCATATTTTCCTTCTTTAGCCATTAATTGTGCACTTTGACCTGCTGCTTTTACTAATTTTCCACCTTGTTTTGGATTTAATTCGATGTTGTGAATTAAAGTACCTACTGGAATTGAGCTAATTGGCATTGCATTTCCTGGTTTAATGTCAACTGCGTCTCCTGATATTACTTTGTCTCCATCTGTTAATCCTTGTGGAGCTAATATATATGCTTTTTCTCCATCTTCATATTGGATTAACGCAATATTTGCGCTTCTGTTTGGATCGTATTCGATTCCTATTACAGTTGCTTCCATATTGTCTTTGTTTCTTTTAAAATCTATTATTCTATATTTTTGTCTATTTCCTCCACCTTGATGTCTTACTGTTATTCTTCCATATGAGTTTCTTCCTGCATTTTTCTTTTTCTTTGCAAGTAATGATTTTTCAGGTGTTTTCTTTGTTACTTCTGCAAAATCTGAAACTGTCATGTTTCTTCTTGATGGGGTATAGGGTTTGAAGTGTTTCATTTTATTTTCCTTTCTCGAATTTATGAAAAACTTTGTCTTACGTTGTTACTGTGGCTGTTAAAGCTTTGCTTCTTACAGCATCAGTATGCAGTTTGCTATGCAAACTGTATTCATTATAAGTTTTCCTAGTAATACTCGTTTTTGCTAAATTCTCTTATCTACTTATATTTACGGATATTTTTCCTGCTCCGCATAACAGATATTCTTTCTTTTCCTGGTATTTTCCAGATAGTTTTTATTGATAAAATTTTATATAAAGGTTAACGAAGTTAGACGACGCTTATAATTTCTAAGCACCCATGAATTCATCTATTGAATCTTTATATTTTTTAGAAATCTTAGTTTCTTTTCCACCTTTAGCTAAGTATGAAACTTCTTCTGGATTTGTATCGATTGTTACAATAGCTTTTTTCCAATCTGAAGTTTTACCTATGTGGTATCCAACTCTTTTTTTCTTTCCATTTACATTCATTGTATTAACTTTTAATACTTTTACTTGAAATAACTTTTCAACAGCTTTTGCTATTTCAACTTTTGTTGCTTTTTTATTTACTTTAAAAGTATATTTTCCTTCTTGTAATTGATCATTACTTTTTTCAGTAACGACTGGTGCAATTATAATTTCTTCTGGTAACATTATGCGTACACCTCCTCTAATTTTTTAACAGTATCAACTGGTAAAATTAGATTTGTATATTTTAGTAAATCAAATACATTTATGTTGTTAGCTGTTATTGTTTTAACTCCTTCGATGTTTCTTGATGACATTAAAACATTTTTATTGTTTTCTGGAAGAACTATTAATGTTTTTCCTTCTACTTTTAAATCAGCTAATGCTTTTACCATTGTTTTTGTTTTGATTTCTTTTACTTCTAATTTATCAACTACTGTTAATTCTTTTTCTAATACTTTAGAACTTAAGATTGATTTAATTGCTAATCTTCTTTCTTTTTTATTAACTCTATATTTGTATGAACGAGGTTTTGGTCCTAATGCGATACCACCTTTAACCCATTGTGGAGCTCTAATTGAACCTTGTCTTGCTCTACCTGTTCCTTTTTGTCTCCATGGTTTTTTACCACCACCACGAACTTCTGCTCTTGTTTTAGTACTTTGTGTACCTTGTCTTTGATTAGCTAAATAGTTAACTAGTACGCTATGTACAATAGTTTCATTTGGTTCAATTCCAAATATACTATCTGCTAATTCTATATCACTAACTTTTTTACCTTTTATATCGTATACATCTACTTTTGGCATTTTGTTATTCCTCCTTCCTTCTATTTACTTACCTTTACTGTTGATTTTATTTTTAATATAGCTCCTTTTGGTCCTGGAACACTACCTTTTATTAATAATACATTTTTGTCCATGTCAACTTTTACAACATCTAAGTTTTGTATTGTAACTGTTGTTCTCCCCATATGTCCTGGTAATTTTTTACCTTTGAATACTCTTCCTGGTGTTGAACAAGGTCCCATTGATCCTGGTCTTCTATGATACATTGATCCATGTCCCATTGGTCCTCTGTGTTGTCCATGTCTTTTAATAACACCTTGGAATCCTTTTCCTTTTGTTGTTCCTTGAACATCTACTTTTTCTCCTGCTTCAAAGATTTCTGCTTTGACTTCATCTCCTACTTTGTAAGTAGATATATCTTCTAATCTGAATTCTCTTAAATGTTTTTTGTTTGTTAATTTTGCTTTTGCAAAATGTCCTGCTTCTGGTTTGTTGATATGTTTGTCTTTTATTTCTCCATATCCTAATTGGATAGCATTATATCCATCTGTTTCTACTGTCTTTATTTGTGCCACTATATTTCCTTCTGTTCCTATAACAGTTACTGGTATAACATTTCCTTTTTCGTCAAATATTTGTGTCATACCGATTTTTTCTCCGATAATTCCTTTTTTCATTCTTTCTTTCCTCCTAACTATTGGCTGAATACCAATCAATACTTATTTTTGATTGCTATTGGTTGTCAGCTTGGTTTTGCTGCTACATTTCTATGTAGTTTGTTTTTTAATGTTCACAATGTCACTTCGTTCGTTTTCGTTAACTTACAACTTAATTTCGATATCTACACCAGCTGGTAGTTCTAATTTCATTAGACTGTCAACTGTTTTTTGTGTTGGGTATAGAATGTCGATTACTCTTTTATGTGTTCTCATTTCAAATTGTTCTCTTGAGTCTTTGTATTTGTGTGGAGAACGTAAAATTGTTACTATTTCTTTTTGTGTTGGTAATGGAATAGGACCTGAAACCTTTGCTCCTGTTTTCTTAGCAGTATCTACTATTTTTTCAGCAGACTGATCTAAAACTACATGGTCATATGCTTTTAGTCTTATTCTTATTTTTTCGCTTGTTGCTACTGTGTTTGCCATTGTAATTTTCCCTCCTTTAAAATTTATTTTTTGTTGCGGTAGCTTTATTTTCTACCTAAATTACCGTGGCAAGTTAAAACGCACTCTGGTGTTTTGAATATTACCTATATAAAAACCCAAAATATGCATGATAATTCTGGGATAAGTGTGTTTTCTTACCGCCTGGTCTTTGCCATGACATACTCCGCCAAAGTTCCCTCCATCCACATTTCCGTAAGGATGTAGCCACATTTGGTTTCAACGCAAAACTCATGCTTTATTATTATACAATGCTTTATTCCGTATGTCAATATGTTTTTGTAATATTTTTGAAAAACTGAAAAAAACACCTCAACTTTTTCAAATTGAGATGTTATTTTTAAGTTCACCAAAGGCTGTAATAGATACTAGAATTTATATTTATAACTTTTAGCTTTCTTCTATATTATTTTGTCTATTGATTGTTCTCTCATTTCCCTAATCAAGCCACAACTATGATTTAATTTTTCTTGTTCTTCATCATTTAGATCTAACTCAACAATTTCTCTTACTCCATTACTATTAATGATAGCAGGAACCCCTATATAAATATCATTTTGTCCATATTCATTTTCTAAATAAGTAGAAACAGTTAAAACAGAATTTTCATCATCTAATATTGCTCTAACTAATCTATTTAGCGCCATTCCTATTCCATAATAAGTAGCCTTTTTCTTTTCTATGATTTCGTATGCAGAATTCACTACTCCTTCATGAATTTTTCTTAATTCATCCATTGGCAAATTATTATCTTTCATAATATCTTTTATTTTCTTACACCCTAAATATGCATGTTCCCATGGTACAAAAGAAGAATCTCCATGTTCACCCATAATATATGCATGAATATTTTTACTTGAAACTTTTAAATAATCTGCCATCAAATAACGTAGTCTAGCTGTATCTAGTACAGTTCCTGAACCAATAACTCTATTTTTAGGAAGTCCTGATACTTTAGAAACAACATGTGCCATTAAATCTACTGGATTGCTTGCAACAATGATAATCCCATCAAATCCACTTTTCATAATATTTTGCGTAATCTCTTTCATAATTTTAGTATTCACTTCTGCAAGCTCAAGTCTAGTTTGACCAGGTTTTTGTGCAACTCCTGCTGTTATTACTATGATCTCAGCATCCTTGCAGTCTTCATAATCTCCTGCTTTTATTGTCATTTTCTGTGGAGCATAAGGGAGTCCATGAGATAAATCCATTTCTTCTCCTACTGTCTTTTCCTTATTAACATCAATTAAAATAAGTTCATTAATTCCTCCTCTATTCAGCATCGAATATGCCATACTCATACCAACAAAACCTGTTCCTACTAATATAATTTTTCCTTTTTTCATATTTGCATCACTCCTTAACATATTATATCACTTTTTCTATTTTTTATATTTATAATAAGAATAAATTTATGAAATAAATTTATGTACAATGTACTTTATATAATAGAAAATCATTATGACTTTTCTGTTATATAAAATTAAGAGAATACAGAAAATGTATTTATCTATATTCTCTTTAATATATGCATTCAAAACTTTTTAGTTATTTAATAATATATCTAATATTTTAGGATATATCGTATTGGCATTTTCATTCCAGTTATCAACAATACGTTTTGCTCTATCTCTTGATCCTGCAAAAGTTTGTACCTCAAATATAGTTTCATTGTTTTCAACAATTTTACATTTTATTGTATAATCATTTTCACTTTTTGGAATAAATTCAGCAATAACTGACGATTCTTGTTCTATTAAATGAAATTCTTTTTCAAAAATGTTATCTGCTTTTAATTTCATAATACCAGGTAATATATTTTGTGTAAGAGTAAAATTATTTTTTCCATCTGTAGTAATTCTAACTACTTGTTCTTCTTCTTTTGTATAACTACCTACTAATTTAGAATCAATTAAATCTGTTAATACTTGTTTAAAGTAAAAATAATTTATTTCATTAATCGAAGTGATAATTTGAAATAAATCGTCTTGCCTTATGTCTTTATTTAATTTATTTAATATATATAATATTAACACTTTATTTTCTGCCAAAATAGTATTACTATCTGCTTTTGAACTCATAAATATCACTCCTTACTTTATTTTTTTGTAATTATATCATAGTATAGCCAAAAAGTAAAATTTCATATAGCAAAAAGTTGCCATTTAAACCCGGAACCATTGGCAACTTTTTATCTTATTATACAAATGGCACAAAATATAATTGCTTTTATCATAACTCCCAAAAATAAATTATAATTAATACACTTAATTCCAACTTTATTAATTTTGTCAAAGCCATTAACTATTTTTTCAATTTCTTCTGGAGTAGATATTTTCTTATTTTCCATATATTCTTTTGCTAAATATCTAGCTTTAATCATAGCATCATTTTCTAAATATAGTCTTACCATATAATAGATTAATGCTAAAAATAAGAAGATACTTAAAAATAACATTTTATATGGTAATACTTTAAATATTGCTAGTGCACATATTGCAATGAAATATATTAAGTATATGTTAGAAAAATAGAAGTTAAATAATAACAATTTTCTATCTTGTATAGAATGTAAGCATTCATGTGCTATTGTTTGTATTCTTGTATATGTCTTTTGTATATTTGCAATTAGAATTTTATTTGTAATTGCTATGTATAAACTTGCTTCTCCATCTTTGCTTTCTTCTATTTCTACTATTTCGTTTTTTAACATTTCCAAATATTCTTTGCATAATTCTGTATTATTAGGATATTTACTTGCTAATTTATCTAACTCTTCATCTTCTCCAATATGTTTTAATTCTTTTATATTATATTGAAAAATAAATTTTAGTATAATAGTAAATACCAAAAAAATAATTAATATTATTACAAATTCCATATTTTTTCTCTCTCTTTGTTACTATAATTCACAATTACTGATTTTATATATAAAATTTATTATATTTTTTTATAAAGTAATAATTCGTGGGGACCAACAAGGTTACCAACTGTTACTTTAGTTACAGTTGGTCCGAAGTTGGGAATTACTTTAGAAAAAAATATAATAAATTTAGTAAAATAAATATTATAACTATTGTATAACATCTCTTATAGCTTCTCCAATAATTTTATTTACATCTGCTATTACAATATTAAACTTAGTTTCCGCATCAAAATATCTCTTAGCCTCTTCATTTTGTATAAGTTCCATATATAAATCTTGAATCTTCTTTTCTCCATCTTCATTTTTATTTCCTGTTTGCATATATTCCATTTGAACTTCATATCTTTTTTGTGCAAACTCCTTCATTTTTTCCTTTAATTCACTATTCATATTTAAAGCTTCTTTTGCCATTTTATAATTAACATATTCTTCTGACTGTCTAATTTCTTGTGCTAATCTATTTGCTGTATCATATATATTCATAATAATTCCATTCCTTTCTTACTTTACTCAAAGGCACACATAGTAATGAAAGTTTTTTATATCTTTCAAACTAACTCCCTCTTTCTAATCTATTTTTTCTGTCTATTATTGTTTGCTACTTCCTGCTCCTTCTATATTTACTTTTGCACTTGTTGGACAAATATTAACAAAAGTATTTCCATCATTAACTTCTATTTTATTTCCATCTAAATCTTTATAAACTGTTTGTTTGTCTCTTGCTTCTTTTGTGCATTTTATTTTTATAGCCTTTCCATTTGTTATGTAATATCCATCAAAAGTTCCTATATTTTTCAATCCCTGTCTTCCTTTATTTTCCTTATCTTCTAAAGTATAGTTATCACAAAATGTTATAATAATGTTTTTAGCTGTAATTGTTTTCTTCGTTGTCCAGTCTGTTTGCTCTTTTTTTCTTGCATACCTTTCATATACTTTATTTTCTTCATCATATAGGTATTGTACAGTTTGAAGATTAGAATGTGGTATTGTTATTTTTACTGCTTCTTGACCATCTTCTAAATTGACTTCATCTGTTACATAATTCAAGATACTTTCTTTGGTTGATGTTGTTTTATACTTTTTCTTTTTGGCTGATTCTAATAATTTTTCTGTACTTGTTACAGCATTATGAGGAGAATTTTTATCTTTTACTCTCCAAAAAGTCACTCCATCCTCAGAAATTCCATTAATATCATCAATTTTAAACTTTTTAAGATCACTTTGAGCCTGAGGGCTTTGACCAAAGTGAGTATATATTGCATCATTTTCCATTGCATAGTCAATAAAATAATGTCTTGCACTTCTTACTGGTCCAATTTTATCTACATCTACACCTTTAAAAAGTGCCATTAATCTTGTCTCTCCGCCTTCTACAACTATTTCATACACCATATAAGTATCTTGCAAACCTGCTTGTGGCCAAGCTTCATTGTGATTATCAATCATAACTGCAATTGGTCTATCTTTTCCTTTAAATATTTGTACTTGCTTTTTTTCCGATTCTGCTGTTATAACATTATCCTCATTTTCTTCTGAAGTTCCTACTGGTTCATTTTCTTTGTCTTTTATCGTTTTATATGCTAAAAAACCTCCTCCTGCAATAATAACTAAAACTAATAATACAATTAATACTTTTGCTTTACCACTTTCCATTTTCATCATCCTTCCTTTATATAGATTACTTACTACTTTTATTATTTAACTATTTTTATAATTAGTTTATTAAATAATCTTAAATAGCGCGAAGGAGTTTATATTTTTATATTTTGAAGTGAAATTGTGGGGACCGTTCAAAAATCCTCAAAAGTTCATAGAACTTTTGTTAGGATTTTTAGAATGGGGATAACGGAAAAATATCAAAATATAAACTCCTGGGAGCGAGTAGATAATTTTAAATCTAAATATCATTTCTTTTAATATTTAGTTCATTCAAAATCTTATCTTCCTTAGGTCTCATCACTTTTTTATCTTCCTCTTTTATATGATCATATCCCATCAAATGATAAAAACCATGAACAACCATATAACTCAATTCCCTTTCAAAACTATGTTCATATTCCACTGCTTGTTCTTTTACCTTTTCAATTGAAATAATAATATCTCCTAAAATATCCTCATATTGAAAATCTTTATTTTTTATTTTACAATCTAGCTCGTCCTTTTCAAACATAGGAAAAGAAAGTACATCAGTTGCTTTCTCTATTTTACGATACTCTTTGTTTATCTTTTTTATATTTTCAGGTGTTGTTAGAGTAACTGTAATACTTAACTTTGAATCTTGTATTTTTTCTTCTTCAAAGCATTTTGATAGTACTTTCTTAATTATTTTTTCATATTCTTTATTTTCATCTATATCTTCGTATAATATTTCATACATATTATGCAACTTCCTTAACTTTTATGTATTTTCCTTGTGACTTATAACTATTTTTAATTCCTCTTATTGCTCCATAATCTACTAGTTTTCTCTTATAGTATTTTAAAATTTGTGTATAATCCATTTTTTCTTTATCTAATTTTTTCATATCATCTTTTATAAATAGTATTTCTTTTTGTTTTACATATTCTATAAAGTCTGTTTCTTTTAGTTTGGATATTTCTTTGTATTGTTCCCAGAACTTTTTATATTCGTCTCTTTCTTGTGGTGAGTCCCAATATACTTTTGTTGATAATAATTTTACATTATAGTCTTCAATTAAGTTAATTAACATAGAATATACTTTTTCTCTTTTAGTTGCAATTTTTGTATCTTGTACTAGACTTCTTGCATCTTTTAAAAGTTTTTCATAACATTGTTCTGCTACTATTAATGGTAAACTATGTGTAAATAGTCTTCTGCTAATTCCAAGTAATACCATATTTTTTTCGATTGCATCTCTTGTGTCTAGTTTTCCAATTGTGTATGATTCATATTTTTCGTATTCTGCCATAATTCCTTTTAGGCTCTCATCATAATTTGTTTTAATTTTTAATGATAAAATATTTTGTATGTATTCTTCTAAAGTATGGAATATTTTCACATAAACCCATTCTTTTGTTGAATCATATGTGTTGATGTTATCTGCTACTTTAATAGAGTAATTTTTTAGGATTGATTTATATAGTGAGTCCATTTTTGAAATGTAAAATTTGTTATATCTTTCTTTTAGTTTTTCTTTGTCTCCTATTTTGATTCCTTCATAATCTAATTCTATTAAGTATTTTTGTTTCCTATATTTATATTCTATATATTCGCTTTCTTTTAGGCTTGTTACTTCATAGTATTTTGATAAAGCATTTTTTTCAAATTCTGATGCTGTATTATTTTTTACTTTCTTATATATAGAATCCATAACATATTTATCTAATGATGCTAAATATGTTTCATATGTACTATCATATTTTTTTTCTAATTCATCTTTGTCATATGCTTCATTTTCTGAATTGTAATTTTCAAAAGCTTTTAGTACATTATTTCTTTTAATTGATATTAACATTCCATTAATTCCTATTTGCGTAGGTATTAATAGTTTTGTTAGTGTATTTGTTATCTTATTAAAAAATGTTTTGTCTGCTCCAGTTATTCTAAGGCTTCTTTCTTCCATTTAACTCATCCCTTCAAAATACAATTTTTTCATTTGTCCCTATGTTTTCTAGCACTTCATATGTAACATAAACATCTACTCCATTTTCTACTTCGTATGTGTTAATGTTTTTGTTTACAATGTTTTCTTTATCTACAATTTCATCATCAAGTTCTTTTTGTAGTTCTTGTATCCCTATGTTTTTTGCTTCTTCTAAATTATATGTTTTTTCTATTTCTTCTATCTCTTTATTTGTTTTTCTTACAATTGAAATGGGTAGATAAAAGTCTGAAAATAGTTTCAATTTTTTTTCTGTTTCTATTGTATCATAAATTTTAAATTTTGAAAGCTTTTTGTGAAAATTTATTTTAAAATTATTAAATTTTATCGAATATTTTTGTTCTATTTTTCCTGTTTCTTGCTTTTCCGTAGTGTTGTATAATATTCGTTTGTATTTCGTATGCCATACTTTTGCTTCAACTTCTCCTTTTGCATGTACATATCTAATCCCTGTATATTTTCCTTCCATCCATCCGTTAATTAATGTTTCTCCTTTATTTACTGTATCTCCTACTTTTACATTTGCTGTTCCTGTTTGTGCATTTATTTTTGTAATAATCCCTGCTTTGTCTGAAACTATACTACAATATTCATTTTCATCAAAAATGTCAGGTTTCTCATCTGCTTTTACTAATCTTACTATTGCATTTGTTCCTTTTAATTCAATTCCCATCCATGCTACATCTTTTCTTTCTAATCTAATTTTATTAATAATCTCCTTTGTATTAACTTGTGATTTCAGTTTTCCTGTTTTTAGCCCTGCTTCTTCAATATTCTGTGAGATATTTTCTAAATTTTGTTCATCTTCTACTCTAATATCCACATTCCATACAAAGTTTGAGGATAAAATTATAAGACAAATTAATATTGCTAGCAGAATAATAAATATTTTTCTCTTCTTATATTTATGTAGAAAAAATGGTAGTCCTTTTTTGTTTTCTATTTTTATTTTACAACCTGTCTTTTTTGCAATTTTGCATAGTTCCTTAAATTCTCCTTTTCTTACATTTAAATGTAATTGTATGTCTTTCCTTCTTTTTAAGTTCCATATAATAATTTTATTTTTCTTACATATATTAATAAATCTTTCTATATAATATCCTTCAACTGAGATTTTTAAATATCCTAATATATAACTTAATATTATTTTTATCAACATATCCGCTTGCCTTTCCCCCTATGCTCTAAAATTTAAAACAACTTTAGTTTTGTTTGTTTTTTCTCTATTATGTTATAGTTCAAACTATTTTAAATAGCGCAAAGAAGTTTATATTTATATATTTTTATTTTAGTCTACTGTTCTTTCAATATCTAAGCTTTCTATCTTTCCCCTTACTTTAATATCATCATCTGTCATATTTTCTAAACTTAAATTGTATCCATTTATATTAATAATTCCTATATGTGTATTAACTCTGACAAAAAACTCTTCATATTCTAATATACCTTTAAAGTTTTCTATCAATATTTCATCAAATCCTATAATAGTAATTTTGGGAATGTCAGAACATACCTCTTTTGGAAGTTCTAATATTTTATCAAATTTGTTATAATTGTTCTTTTTCATAGTCTTCCTCTTTCTTTACTAAATTATTTTTCAAATTCTTCTAAAGATTTAAACTCATATCCTATGTTTTTAGCTTCTTTAATTATGCTGTCTAAAATATTAGTATTTGTTTTCGAATTTCCGTGTAACAACATAATTTCTCCATTATGAAGATTATTTAAAATTTTCGTTTTTGATTTTTCTTCATCTGGTTGTTTATCTTCGTTCCAGTCTTCATATGCAAATGACCACATTACTGTTCTATATCCTAATGAGTTTGTTATTTGTAATGTTCTTTCACTAAATTCTCCTTTTGGCGGTCTCATATATTTCATTTCATAACCGAATTTTTCATAGATTGTTGTATGTAAGTCCATCATTTCACTTCTTACTTTTTCGTCCTCTAAGTCTGGCATACTTTTATGATTAACAGTATGTATTTCATATTCATTAAGTCCAGTACTTAAGTAAATTTAAAGCTAATACTTAGTTATTAGCCAATTCATATCTATTTTGAAAATTTAAACTTAATATATATTTTTTTCTCACTATTAAATTCTATCTTTTCTATTAGTTTTTCATACATTTGCTTTGTTATATTTTCTAAGTTTAAAACCTCTTTTGAGTTTCTTATTATATTTTCAATATCAATATCTTCTTTTTTACTTTCAAGTTCTTTAATTTCTAATTCCGTTTCTTTAATTTTTATAGAAATTTTATCTCGTTCTTCTGTCTTTTTTTTGTATAACATTTTAAAATCATCATCAGTAATTATTTTTTGGACTTTATCATTATATATTTCTGTTAATGCTTCATTATGAAATTTCAACTCTTCTTTACTTTTTTTTAATTGCTTTCTTAATTTATAAATTCTGGTATTTATATCTATTTGTGAATTTCTATATATCTCTGTTAACTCTTCTTTTGAATAATTAATTTTTTGTATTTCCTTTTTTAATAAGTTTTTTATTTCATTTTCAATATAATCTGCTCTTATTTGCTTGCATTTACATTTTTGTTTTGAAACATTACTATTAGAACATATAAAATAATCTGCTCTCCATTCTTTTCCTGTTTTTCTTATCTCTGTTCTACATCTTAATGTTGCTATTCCTCCACATTCTTTACAAAACACTATTCCCTTTAGTGGATGACTATATTTTCTTGTTCTTGTTATATGTTTATTTTTTATCTTTTCTTGTGCCTTATTCCATGTATCTATATCTATAATTGGTTCATGCATATTTTCTACAACAATATATTCATCTGGATTGGTAGTTCTAACTTTTGCTATCTTATGGCTTATTTTCTGAAATTTTCTTCCTACTACATTCCCAATATATACTTCATTCTTTAATATTTTTCCTATTTGTGTTCTAAGCCATAAATATTTTCCATTTGGATTGCTACTTTCTCTTTTCATATAAGTTGGTATTTTTAAATAAACCGCTGGGGCTAATATTTCTTTTCTATTTAGCTTATCTGCTATCTGAGCTTGCGACATCCCTTTATTCACATACATATTAAATATCTCTTTTATTATACTTGATGCATATTCATCTATTACTAAGTGGTTTTTTATATTTTTATCTTTTTTATATCCATAAGGTGCTATTCCTCCTTGAAATTCTCCCTTTTCAATTTTTCTAAATTTTACACTTTTTATTTTATTAGAAATATCTTGTGCATAATAATCATTAAAACTTAATTTAAATGTTAAAAATTGGAGTCCATCTGGTCTTAAAGTATCTACATTATCTCCGAATTGCAATATATCTTAACCCGTTTGATGGAAAATATCTTTCTAAATAGTAACCTGTATCTATATGATCTCTTCCAAATCTTGATAAATCCTTTGTTACTATACAATCTATTTTTCCTTCTTTAATATCTTTTAACATTTCTTGAAATCCTGGTCTATTAAAATTTGTACCTGTAAAACCATCATCAGTATATTCTTTTACCTCTCTTAAATCTTTATGTTCTTTTATATAGTTATCTATAATATCTCTTTGATTTTCTATACTCTCACTTTCTCTGTCATCTCCATCATCTCTTGATAGTCTCATATATTTAGCAACTCTATATATTTTGTTTTGCATGTTCTTCCTCTCCTATGTATTCTAGTAAAATATTTGACAATATATCTTTTAGATTCTCTTTACCATATTCTATTAGTATTTTAGCGTTTTCTTTTTGATTGTCCACTTTTTTCCCTCCTCATAGTCTTTTATTTAATACTATGAAAAGAAAAAAATAATATAACAAAAAAACTAAAGATTTAATTAACTTAATCTTTAGCTTTTTTCCTATACTATTATATATAAATATTTATTGTTTTACTTGATTTACTATTCTTCCCATATTTAGTCCTTCTATAGATTGTACCCATATTTCGATACAATTTTCTAATGCTTCTTTTGTGTACCATGCATATGGCGAAGTTACCATTACATTTCCTTCATAATTATTTAAATTACTATTTGACTTTTCAAATGCAAAACCATATAATTCATTATTTTTAATCTTATCAAAAATTAAATCTGTATTAAATATATCTGTTCCTATTATACTAATTATACTTGATGTACTTTTCATTAAGTTTATTAATTGATCTGTAATGATTTTTTTTGTTTCTTCATTTACTGAAAATGCTGGAAATATAAAATCTGCTGTTTTAAATATTTCGCTTAATTCTTTATATTCAAATTTATCATTTCTACTTTTTCTAGACCAATATATAACATCCATTCCTATTCCATCTAAAATTTCTGCAATTCGTGTTCCTATACTTCCTAATCCTACAATTGCTGCTTTTTTTCTTTTTACTTGCATTTGTAAATATGTGTTAGAAAAATCTTCTCTTAAATCATTTTTTATTTGTAATGGTACTTTTCTTGCAATTGACATCATTAAAAAACATGCATATTCTGCTACTGAATCTGTTGAATATTTAGGTACATTTGTTACTATGATATTTCTTTTGCTACAAAACTCTAAGTCTATATAGCTATAAGAGGTGGACATTAGACAAATTCCTTTTAAATTTGGTATTTTTTCTATTAAATCATTTGGAAATTTCCAATCTGTAAAATCAGGATTTACTGCTATTATTTTCGTTTCATTCGATTTTACATATTCTGAATTATACATATCATGTTTTTCTTCTATAAAATTGAGAGTTCCTATTTCTTCTAATCTTCTTATTTGTTCCTTTGTAAAATCTTTTTTCTCTCCAATAACATAAACTTCCATTTAATAATTCCTCCTTAAATTTTCATATACTTCTTTAATATATTTATATCACTTTTACTATCATTTTGCTACATTATTAAAATAATTTCTTTGAATTCATTTCTTTTATTTTTTTCTTTATTTTATTCACAGATTTTTCAAATTCTAGCTTTTCTACTTCATCAAATGTCACTTTATTATTTTCATAAACACCATTTTTCCCAATTACCGATGGTGTACTTATAAATATGTCGTAATCTTTTAAGTATGTAGATACTGGCAACAATTCTCTTTTATCTTCTTCAATACATTTAGTGATTTTCAATAGCGCAGATGAAACACCATAAGCAGTAAAACCCAGTTCATCAACTATCTCCAAGCCAATTCTTCTCACTTTATCGTTTATTTCATCTCTCTCATTATTTGGAACATTAATATTTAAACTTGTCCAATTAACAAAAGAAGTTGAACCATGTTCTCCTAAAACATATCCATGTATATCAAACATACTTTTATTATATTTTTCGCCTAATATACTTAATAATCTATTAGTATCTAGTAAAGTTCCAGTGCCAATTATTTTGGTTGGATTACATTTTGCGTATTTTAAACAAATTCTACACATAACATCAAGTGGATTTGAAGCAATTATATATATTCCTTTAAAACCTGAATTATAAACATTTGGAATAATGTCCTCAAATATTTTATTACATTCATCTAAATCATCATCTCTTGATTCTTTTACAATGTTTTGAGAAACTCCAGCTGTTATACAAACTATATCTGCATCTGTTAATTCGTTATATTCTCCAGTTTTTATTTTTACATTCTTATCTAGAGAAAGTAAAGCATGATTTAAATCAAGTGCTTTACTTTCAAGGCTCTTTCTATTTTTACTAATCAATATTAGTTCATTAAATTTAATATCTGAATTAATTAGTGCATACGCATATTCCATCCCAACTTTTCCTAACCCTACAATTCCGATTTTTCTCATTTTTGCTCTCCTAAATCAAAAATATTTTTGTTTTGCTTTAATTTTTTTCTTTTCATATTAAATATAAACAATCATATATTTTTTAAAAGTTTCTTATTAGCATTAAATATTTCTATTATTTCATCTATATACTCTTTTTTTGTAACATTTTTTCTCCATTCATATGGCAATTTCAAATTTATTTGTTTAGCTATTAAATTCATAAAAATTGACCTTGGAGCATTAATGATATTAGACGATGTATAATATTTTCCATTTGAGTCGCAATATAACCAATAATCTAATTTTTCGTTAATTTTTATGTTCTCAAATGATTCAATTGATTTCAAATGCAACTCTGTCAATAGTTCTGTTTCAATTTTTTCATTGAAATTAAATGGAATTAAATGCAAGTGGGCATGTACTATGCTTTGAGAATGTCTGCCACTTTCTGTAGAACCATGTTCTAATAATATTGAATCAATATGAAAGTATTTTTTATAAAAATTCTTAATTATATTTATAAGTTTTTCTATATGTTTCAATTCTTCTTTTGACAATTCAGCAAATCCATTTATGTGTCGTTTTGTTACTATCATTAAATAACCTCTAACAGGACTTCCAGTAGCCTGAGTGATTAATAATAAATCATCTTCGTATAAAATAATATTTTTTTCTTTTTCATTATTATTATTTCCTGTTTTTACTATATTGCAAAATACACACTCTTTCACTTACTTACCCTCTTTTCACAATGTGTGATAGTCCTTTAAGATATTCTTCATTTATTAACATATCTCTAATATTAATAGGTCTTAAATCTATATTTTTTAGTTCTTCTGCAGTAACCCACTTAAATTCTAATAATTTTTCTTCATCTTTATCATTTTCAATTTTTTCATAGTCTTGCATTTTTAATTGTTGTTTAGGTTTTATTATATAATAAAACTCTATTCCGTGACATTTTTTGGCATTTCTCGTCCAAAAATTCTCTTGTATTGAAAATAAACTTGTCTCTTGAACATCACAGCCAATTTCTTCTTTTATTTCACGAATAACAGCTTGTTCTGAATCCTCTCCAATTTCAATATGACCTCCAGGTATATGATAATAAGAAGTTTTATTTACTCTCATAATTAAAAATTTATTTTCTTGCTTAATTATTCCACAAGTCCTTCCATGAAATTCTTCTTTTTCTGTTTTAATTTTTAAATCCATAATACTATCTCCCTTTCTAAATTCATTATTTATGTTAAATCAAATCATTGATTTTTTCAATAATATCTTTATCAGTTGTATCTAATGTATTAGAGACATTATCTTTTAAAACTTCCTCGTAAGATTTATAATATAATTCTATATTTTTATCAAATGTATTTTCTGTTATGTTTTCTCTTTGTTTAAATCTTTGGATTAAAATCCTTTTTTCAACTGTAAAATCAATTTGAACTCTTTCATGTTTTGAAAAAGAGATTGTATTAATAAAGGCATGACTACATATAATATAATCTTTATTTAAAGTTTTAAATTCTGGCATATAATTTATTATCTTTTCATACTTTTTACAAAAATTTATATAATTTTTTTCTGTTTTAATTGATCTTAATTCATAAATAATGTTATACAAATTTTCATTAATAAACTTCGTTGTGGATTTATGCCATTTAACAAATAATTCTAAAGGTATTCTATTTTCATATAAAGCACACCTTAAATAATATTCTCTCATATTTTCATTTTCTAACATAGAAGTATGTTGAGTATATTTATATAAATTTTCTTCTAAATTATTGTTAAAGAAATCCCACCTTAATGTTTCGAGCTCTAATGCAAGAAAATTATTTTGTTTTGCTAATAATTTACTTGTATAAGTTTTTCCAACAGCTGGAACTCCACCTATTGTAATAAATTTCATTATTTTACCCCCACAAATATTTCCAAGAATCACTATGAAATTTTTTTATTAACAATTTCATATTATATAAATTTTTCTACTATAAGTATATTATAAATATATATCTTCTTTTTTCTCATGTTCTTGCTTTTCCCTATTTCTTTCTTGAATTTTACTTCCTATATATAATGCTATCTCATTCGGCTTTTTACCTTGAGTATTTATAATTTCTGCATCAAATAAACTTATAGTTATATCTCTTAAATTTTTCTCAATTTCTTCAAATTCTTTAGGATTTGATACTAGCAATTTTTCCATATATGCCATAGGTTTATCTCTTTGCTCATTTCTTTTCAATCTTTCTTCTGTACTAGCTGTTAAGTAAAATGTTAATTCAGGTTTTGGGCATAATTGTAATAATTTGTAAACTTCTTTAGCTAAAGTATCTGGATATTTTTGTTTCATTAAAGCATAACTTCTTAAAGCAAAGTATGAATCTTGTAATATTATCCCATTATCATTTGGTTTATAATTATATAAATCTTCCCTAATAGCCAAAGTGTATAGCTTATTAATTAAGTCTATATGTAATTTGCCTTTTTTAGATTGAGCTACTGTGAAATCATAAATTGCACAATCATCACTAAGAGTTCTTTTTTGAATTTTATTAACATTCAAAATTTCAGACAAATATTTTGTAATAGTTGTTTTTCCAGATAAATCCATACCTTCAATTAAAATTTTCCCTTTTTCTTTTCTCAATAAAATCTACTCCATATATTTTTGTTTATTTAATATTTTCATATACTTCTTTTAGAATTTCATATCGCTTTTCTGTCATTTTTTTATAGAAATCTTTTCTTGCTGTAGACATACCTTCCACACTATCAATAAATTTATTTATTATATCCATATTAATATTTAAAAATATTCTTTTAATAGCATTGTTACATTCCTTATTTTTCATTTGTTTCATATATGTCATATAATTAATTTTTTTCCCATTTTCTTTTAAACAAGAATAACAATTAATTGCTAAGTTTTTTAATTCTGTTTCATTTATTTTCTTAATTTCTTCATCTTCAAGCATTGGATTTAAAGCTGAACCACAATCATAAATTGGAGAAAATTGAACTTTTCCTGTATTTTTATTCAATAAAAATCCCCAGTTACCATTGTGCCTGTCTGTATTTCCAATTAAACTATCAATAACAAACATGTCCCAAAATTTCTGTTTTGTTTCTTGTGCATTAACCATTTTGCTTTCTTCTATAACTTCCATAATATCATTTAATTCTGTTTCTATTTTTTTGTCTGGATTTGTACTTAATGCTAAGTTTTCAAATTCATATAGTATATTCTCATCGTTTGTAAAATCCTCACATGCACATACTATCTTTTCTTTTCCATTATAGTTATACTTCCCTAGTATTGTATTTTGAACTTCAAAACCGCATATTTTAAATATATTGCTTCCAATATATTCTGAAAAAGCATTATTTATATATGATATATTTTTATCTTTTTCTCTAACTGGATCTGGAAACTTTACTAAATACTTTTTATTATTATATATTAATGTCTTCTTTTTCTCTGAGCCTTTATAATTATTAAATTCTTCTATTGCATTTGTAAAATCTATCATTGTTTTCCTCCAATTTATATTAACAGTTTGTTAATATATGTTAATTTATTTGATATTAACAATAAAATTTTAGTTCTTGATTTTTAAAATATTCTTTCCATTTCGATATTATAAGAAAATAGTTATCTAATATTAATTCTTGTATCTTCTTTAATTCTTTTGTTGGAACATCACTTTTATTATTAGCAACTATACAACCACCTGACTTTGTAAGCCATATCTTTGTAGAATTTCCACTTGGTTTTCCTTTAGATATATGCACATGAATTGGCTCATTATATTCATTTGACCAAAAATATACACTATATCCGCATTGTTTCAAATATATTAGGCACTTTCAACGCCTCCCTCTCTTGCTATTCTATAAAAATGTGGTGCACCACGTTCTACAACTGTTTTAAATATTTCTATTTCTTCATCTGTATACTTTCCATCTTTTGTAATAATTCTATAACTTGGAAGTTCAAATATTATTGTATCAAAACCATATTCTTTTGGCCTTTCAAAAACAACTCTTATTGTTTCTTCCCCTTTTTCATCTTCTATAATATCAGAAATAACCAATTCTGTTTCATCTGCATATTTACAAAGTGTATGCATCATTTTTATCACTCTCCTATTATTTTATAATATTAGTATAGCATAAATTATTTGAATTTACTATATTTTGATACAAAAAACAACGATTAAAATTATTTCTTTTTAATTTCAATCATTGTCTTTTTTTACTATAAATATGCTATTTCCCTATACTTTTTCAACTTTTTAATTTATGGACATTAAGGATTTAGGAGTATGATTTCCTACTATATGTCCTTCATCTATCATTTGTTTTACTAAATCTGGTTGTGTATTAATAAAATGAGCAGTTAGGAAAAAACCTGCTTTTACATTATTATTTTTTAGCGTTTCTAAAATCTTAGGTGTGTAACCTGCTTCATATCCTTCATCAAATGTTAAATATATAGACTTTTTTTCTTTATTCCCTAAGCATATACCATTATTATCTTCTAATAGTCTCTGATTTTCCTTCCCTACATCTGGTTGTTCATGATTATCATTTCTTTTTATTCCCCATCCTATTTTTTTGTTACTTGCCACATTTGCATTTGTTAATATTTCTTTTTCTTTGGCATTCATAGAAATAATACTTAAAGAAAAAATAGCAATTATTAAGATTCCAATTGCTTTATATTCCATTTTTTTCATAGTCTTGCCTCCACTTTCTTTTAATATTATATGTATATTAAAAAAGATGCTTTTGTATACATACAAAAACATCTTTATATATTATTTTTAAAAGATTTTAATTATTACAAAATTATTTTATCAGTTTTATAGTTCTATATTTATTTAAAAATAATATCCATAATTTTATTCCTGAGTTAATTTTGTAAATTCCTATTGACAATATGAATTTTTTGGATTATATTATTATTACTTTTGGAAAATTAAGGTAATTTGATTTTTATTGTCAAACCTTGTTTTTATTTTTGCCTACTACATTAAAAGGGGAGAAATACGTATGCTAAATTTTGTTATTTGTGATGATAATGTAAATATATTAGATAGGTTAGAGAAAATGTTAGAAAACATTTTTTCTAACCATAGTTTTGATGCTTCAGTTACATTCAAATCTGATAATTCCGATGAAATATTAGATTATGTTTGTGCTAATGAAGTTGATGTCATTATACTAGATATCAATTTAAAGTGTAACAAAAGTGGAATAGATTTAGCCAAAGAAATTAGAAAAAAGAATAAAAACTCATATATCATCTTTATGACTGCTCATCTAGAATATGCAATGATTGCTTATAAAGTAAAAACTTTTGATTATATTGCAAAGCCTATCAACTATGATAGATTGGAAGAAACCATTATTCGTTTATTTGAAGATGTAACTAATGCTCCAAAAACATATATTAAAATTGATAGTAAAAATACTCTTGTTGATGAATCTGAGGTACAATACATTAAACGAGATTCTATGAAGTTAGTTTATCATACTGCTTCTCGTGATTATTCTGCATATAGTTCTTTTAATAAAATCCAAGATACATTGCCTAAAAATTATGTAAGATGTCATAAATCTTACATTGCTAATATTAATCAAATTAAGGATGTTGAACCTGTAAGTGGTACTATAACTTTTATGAATGGTGATACCTGTTCTTTAGGACCAAGTTACAAATCAAGTTTAATGGAGGTTTTGAACGACTATGGAAATTTTGAATAATATTTGGATGGCTTTAAGTACGCCAAATGAAGGATTGTTGAATGTTTTATTAATACCTGCTGGTTTTATAGAAAACTATATAATAATGATTTTATTTATGTCCATATTGAATATAACTTCTACCAAAAAACAAAAATTCACATATGTATTAATAATATCACTTATTGGATTTGGTAATATGTACATATTACCAAATCCTTTTAACTTATTCCTAAATTATATTATGATGATTATAGTTGCATACTTTGTTTTTAAAATATCTATATATAAAAGTATTGCTTCTATTATAATTTCTGCTTTAATTTTCAATTTAGTAGGAGCATTAATTTTAAATCCTTATATAACTATTTTAAAAATAACTACTGAACAATTGACTACTATACCTATTTATAGAGTTTTATATATTATGACAATGTATAGTATTGTAGGAATAATAATTTTTATATTAAACAATAAAAATCTCAAAATTAATTTTCTTGAAAATATAGATATTAAAACCAAATATATGCTAATTGCTAATTTAATTTTTGGAATTATTACAATTATTGTTCAGTCATTTATAGCTATATATTACTTGGATAATTTACCTGTTATTATAACATTTTTAAGTTTTATTTCACTTTTAACTTATTTTGCATTAAGTCTTTATAGTTTAACAAGAGCTTTTAAATTGATATTGACAACTCAAAAGCTAGAAAGTGCAGAAGAATATAACAACACTTTACGAATTTTACATGATAATGTTAGAGGTTTCAAACACGATTTTGATAATATTGTAACAACAATTGGTGGTTATATAAAAACTGAAGATATGAAGGGATTAAAAAAGTATTACTCACAATTAGAAGATGACTGTCAACGAGTTAATAACTTATATATTTTAAATCCTGATGTTGTAAAAAATGATGGAATTTATAATTTATTAACTAAAAAATATTATGAAGCTGAATCCAAAGATATTAAAGTTAATATCACATTTTTATTAGACTTAAGTGCTTTAAATATGAAAATTTATGAATTTGCAAGAATTTTAGGAATATTATTAGATAATGCAATTGAAGCAAGTTTTGAATGTAAAGAAAAAATAATAAATCTAACATTTAAAAATGATACAAAAAATTACAGACAATTACTTATTATTGAAAATACTTATAATACACCAGATATTGATACTGAAAAAATATTTGAAAAAGGTGTTTCTCAAAAAGAAAATCATACTGGTCTTGGATTATGGGAAGTTCGTAAATTAGTAAAGAAAAATAGCAATGTCAACTTATTCACTTCAAAAAATAATAAGTATTTTATACAGCAATTAGAAATTTATGATAATAAATAATTTTAATAGTAAATAAAACTCATTTATATATCAAATGAGTTTTATTTATACAACAAAAAAGTAACTTTATAAGCTACTTTTTTGCATAGGATTGTATGTATAACTTTTAAGTTATAACATTAGTAAAAATATTTTATAGTATTTCTACTAATGGTAATGACATTAGTCTTTTTTTATCATAGATGCAGGCATTTTTGGTTGATGAAATACAACTATCATTACACATGCTGTATTTGTTGCCTTTGCATATTTTTCTGCTGTTTTTGCTAAAAATTTTAACATAATAATTTCCTCCTTAGTAAAATCTATAACACAAAATATTACCGGTATATATTTTGTACTAAACATTTTCTGTTGAAGTATCTCCATATACTTCATATCCATATTTATTATTAGTTAATCTATATACGAATTTTGTAATTGTTACTGTTTGAAGAAAATTTGATAGTATTAATATATTTGATATTGTCTCATTTTTTATTATAAGAGATGCTATCAATCCTACTGTATATGTTATATATGATACAATTTGCTTTTTTCTTCTATCTTTTTTACTTAAGATAGGAACATTTTCAGTATCAGCTGGTGCATAAAGTTTTATCATAATCATTCCAAATATCCAGCTACATAAAACTAAAATATATTTTGATAATTGAGGCAATATAAAGTATTGAGACACAAATGGTATTAAACAATAAAATGCAGTTGTAAATAGAATGCAACCAATATGTGTTTTTAAATGTACGCCTCCTGATGCTCCTTTATATGGAAATAATGCAATAAAGGTAAATAGTGATAACCAAAAGATTCCTAAAACATATGACACTCCAAGCATAATAAAAACTTTTGGTATTTCGCCTACTATATTTTGTAAACCATAATTAATTACTTCTGCTTTCTCATCATCTATTTCTGGCATTTCTTTTCTAATTCGATTGGTTAAAAAAGTACAGATTTTATCTATCATTTTCTCACCTCACTTTATTACGATTTAAATTCTATCACTGGTTTTTGATTTTTATGCTTTATTTTTACGAAACCCCATTTTTCGTTTATGAAAATTCTATTTTTTTATTTTCGCATATGTTTTTTTATACAAAAAATAGTTTAAATAAACTTAAAAGTTTCATTTAAACTATTTCTTTGGTCATTATATAATATTAAATATCTTGAATGTCAGTGTACACTAGTAACTTTTTATATTTATTTCTTAAATACAGTAAATTATAATGTACACTATTTTTCCTTCTAAAGCTGGATGTAAATAGCTAACACAAAAATAAGGTACCTTATTTGTACTGAACCCAAAAAGTTGGACAGTATAAATTAGGCTACTAACTGGGAATGTTCTCTGTATTGAACAGGGGACATTCCTTTTAGTTTGCTCTTAATTCTTCTGTTATTATAATATTCTATATATTCAATTATATCTTTTTCTAATTCTTCTATATTTTTATATTCTTTTTCTTTTATATAATAAAGCTCTGATTTTAATATTCCAAAAAAGTTCTCTGCGCAGGCATTATCTAAACAATTTCCTTTTCTTGACATGCTTTGTCTAATACCCTTTTGCTCCAAAAGGTATTGATATTGTTTCATTTGATACTGCCAACCTTGATCTGAATGTAATATTAAATTGGTATCATCTGGTATTTTATTAAATGCTTTTTCTAACATATCTACTACTTGATTAAATACTGGATGTAGAGATAAATTAAAGCTTATTACTTCACCATTAAATAAATCTACTATTGGAGATAGATAAAGTTTATCATTATTAACTTTAAATTCCGTTACATCTGTAGCCCATTTTTGATTTGGTTTATCTGCTTTAAAGTCTCTTTTTAATAAATTATCTGCTATTTTTTCTATTGTTCCTTGATATGAATTATATCTTCTTTTTGGTCTTTGAATACTTTGTAATCCCATTATTTTCATTAGTCTTGCAACTGTCTTATGGTTTATTATATAGCCACGATTTCTCATTTCTAATGTTATTCTTCTATAACCATAACGACCTTTATTTTCATGAAATATTGATAAAATTTCATCTTTTTCTACTTTATATTTATCTTCTTTCTTCAGATTCTTTAAATGATAATAGAATGTACTTCTTGGTATTTCCGCTAATTTTAATAATTCTCTCAAGCTATATTTATGCCTTAATTCATCGATAACAATTACTTTTTCTTGTTCTCTCGCTTGATTCTTTCCTGAACTAAGGCATTTAATTTTTTTAAGTATTCATTCTCCATTCGAAGCCTTTGATTTTCATCAATTAAATCTTCTTCAACTTCCTTATTTGAATTTTTATTTTTTGGTTTAGAGCTCATATTTTTCGACCTTCCACGTCGTTCTATATACAAACCTTGTGGTCCTTCCTCATAATATATACGTTCCCATTTACTAACTACATAATCTCCTGCTAGATTAAAATGAAATGCTGTCTCTTGACACGATAAATGGTTCTCACGCATATATTCTACCACATTTTGTTTAAATTCTCCACTATAACTTGTTTTCTGATTTTTAATTAATCCTTCATATCCATTTTCCTTGAACTTTCTAACCCATCTAACAACTAATGAACGTGGTATATTAAATTTTTCTGCTGTTAAAGTATATCCTGGGTGTTCTTTTAGATAGTAATTTACTACATCTAATTTTATTTCTGTTGAATATTTGCTCATAAAAATGAACCCTCCTTGTTAAATTTTTTGTCTAACAATTTGGGTTCACTTCAATTTTATACCTTTTTAAATTTTATGGTAGCAAAGATGTGATTCGAACACATGACCCTTCAGATATGAACTAGAATAAATCATACTTAGCAATGATTATGGGTATCAAACAGTATTGATTTCAATATTAGTTCATATAAAATTATCTCAGTATATTTATTATTATTTTCTAGTTGCATACATTTTGGAAAATTTTTATTTGACTTTTTCTAAAAATGTGTGTATAATTAGATAGAAAATGAGAGTCACAGACATGTGTGCTACCTAATTGTTAAATAAACACCACAAAGCTTGGCAGAGCATAGTGGTGCTTTTTTTATTTGCTCAAAATAATAACCAAAGTTATGATTAAGGCAACTGCTATGATAGTGACTGTTACTAATCCGAAGAATAGCAACAATACTAATCGGATTAATAATATTTCCATAGCACCACCCCCATTCTCACAGTAAGAACTGTGTATGTAAAGTGGTAGCACCCACACTGCTTTTTCTCATTTTCTATGTTTTATACTATACAACATTTTTCTATAAAATACAAGCGAACAAAATAACTTTTTTTGTTAAACAAGAGTGAAAAGACTCTTGTTTTTTTATGCTAAAAAATCTAGTTGCATACATTTACAGAAAAATTAAGAGAGAAAACTAAAAAAGTAATCTCTCTTAACTATTGATATTCTAATAAAATGTAATGGTAGCGAAGATGTGATTCGAACACATGACCCTTCGGGTATGAACCGAATGCTCTAGCCAACTGAGCTACTTCGCCATATCATTAACGCTATTTATTATAATGTTAGTTTTCTCATTTGTCAAGAAAAAAATACAAGAAATTCAAATTTCTTGTATTTCTTAATCTCCAATCTCCATTCCTTTGCTGTTTTGTTCTTCTGAAATCTCTTTATCTTTCTTAACTTTCTTTGTTTTAGTTGATGCTTTGTCACTATTTTCTTTCTCTATAGCTTCTTTAGCACTTTGTTTCAACTCTGCTTCCAATTTAGTTGTTTTATATGAATTTCTAAATAATTTATTACTTAGTTTTTCACTACTATCTAATGCCTTTAATAATTCTTTTCTTTCTGCATCTGTGATTTCATCACTTTTTAATATTTCTTCTTCCTGTGTCACTTCTTCTGGTATTGGATTCCAAAATGCTCGCCACATAGCAAGAATATCTATATTTTTTTCTTTAACATTTATATTTTTTCCCATAATTATACCTCTCTTAATTATATAACATATATTAATTATAGCATATAAAGGTTGAAAAAGCAAGGATTTTTATGTTAATTACTTGGAATTATGATTAATTTATGATAATGTCTTAAGTAATAACTTTAGAAAATGTCCCAAC